>CAJFUA010000001.1 GCA_904420085.1 uncultured Eubacterium sp.
AGGAAGCCGCATAGGATACAAAATCCTTGAGGAAAATGTGTCAACTAATCTTGACAAAATCATGGTTTTACTCTTATCATAATTTACAAGGTTCTCAAACTATTCGTCAATCGGTAAACCCTCATCAATTGTTTTACTCTTATCATAATTTACAAGGTTCTCAAACAATGATGCCCGCTGTTCAGGATGTAGCAGAAGTTTTACTCTTATCATAATTTACAAGGTTCTCAAACGACATGAATAACAATGTAACACATTATAGCGTTTTACTCTTATCATAATTTACAAGGTTCTCAAACGTTATAGGTTTATTACCTCGATTGACGACAGTTTTACTCTTATCATAATTTACAAGGTTCTCAAACACATCACGATAGTTGTACTCAATTTCTTTAGTTTTACTCTTATCATAATTTACAAGGTTCTCAAACTAACAGATGCAAACAATAACAAGACAAAAAGTTTTACTCTTATCATAATTTACAAGGTTCTCAAACTAAAACGTCTCCTATATATTTAGCATTTGAGTTTTACTCTTATCATAATTTACAAGGTTCTCAAACTATTTTGATATTAAAAAATACGCTAAGGAGTTTTACTCTTATCATAATTTACAAGGTTCTCAAACTTTAAAGGGACTAAGTTAAAATAGGTGAAAGTTTTACTCTTATCATAATTTACAAGGTTCTCAAACATGCTGAATGGATGCACAAGGTCAGAAGCTGTTTTACTCTTATCATAATTTACAAGGTTCTCAAACTTCAGTACCCAATCACTATTATACCTATTGGTTTTACTCTTATCATAATTTACAAGGTTCTCAAACCTCAAATGGTCATCTCCGAACCTATATGCCGGGTAGCATCGAAATTATGATATGACTATTTTACAACTAAACATCTATCCTTGTCTATAATAAACATTTTTTCATTATCCAAACTGTATCTTTCATCTGATTCAATCAACAATATGGTAACTTTGTTATAAAAGCAAATTTTTATCAGATTATCCATTTCCTCTTTATCCAAAAACGCCTTTAAATTTAGAAATATCACAAGTTTCGGACGTATAATCTGAGCCAGAATTTTAATATATTCCTCTAATTTTTCATAAAGACTGTCAAAAGATTCACTAATTCTGAAGTGATACAGTTTATATAATTCTTTCCAGTCAAATTCCAGATTATAATCAATGTTATTATATGCTATACCATCGGTAATTTTTTCAAAAGCATTGACTACAGATTGGTTTATACTATTATAGTCTTCCGTTAATTCTATCGCCACATCTGCTAATTGTGTATATAGTTTATGAATTACACGTTTTTCATTCAAATCCAAGGTAAACGGTTCTGTTATAAAAATAACGTCTTTTTCAAATTTTATTTCCGTCTCTTCCGACAAAACAAAATTACCATTTTCTCCATTTATTTTAGATATAAAATCCTGAACAATATCTGACATATACTGTGGTCTCTCGACTACCAGTGTATTAATACTATTTTCTGCAAAATCCACAGATAAAGAATATTGACTGTTCACTAATTTCATAAAAACACAATCCTTTCATCGGTATCCAAAACTTCACTCTTACTTTCTCCTACTATATATTCCATTCTGGAAAATTGCTTCTCTGTAATTTTCAATGTCTGTACCAAACCTGATGGTGGCTTGTTTTTTCTTATATTATTGATAATTAAATCTGCTGCCGTGGAATTTTGCGCCAACTTGCAATACACACTTTCTTGTAGCATAAGAAAACCATTTTTTATTAAATATTTTCTGAATTGTGTATATGCCCTTCTGTCACTTACAGTAACAACCGGCAAATCAAACATTACAATAATTCTCATATATCTATAACTCATTAAAATAAAACCTTATCAAAGAAATATCTTTATCATTGAGTGCATCAAAAATACTTTTGCAGTAAATTTTAATTGCATTGCCCAGAACTTCCTTTTTACCTGCTATTTCTACCTCTTTGTTTAACACTGTCAAAAGCCGATGTTTCTCCTCTTTGTCAAACTTTTCAGGTTGCATATTTGCAACCATTTCGTCTACAAGAGGTCTGAACGGCTCCATAAAATCCGATGCCAGATTGAATGGATTAAACATATTGTCATGGAATAAACCAATCTGTGTTAAATATCCTGAAGCGACGATTTCCCTATTGAAAATAGATAAAATAATACTATATCCATAATTCAAGGCTGCATTAACTGGTGTTTCGTCTGTTCTGGTAAAACTTTTCCCAAACAGCGCATTAAAATAAACTTTCGCGGCATGTCCCTCTCTATTCGTAACATCTCCATACTCTACTTCTTCCATATAACCATATAACATCATTGCTTCTTTTTTATTGTATCGTTCAAGTAACAATGCCTGTTGCTTTATTTTTTCCGATACAATCTCCGTCCAAATCAGTGCTTTTTCTTCTTTTGTCCACTCCGTCTGCTTTCTAATTTTCGCACTGGTATCATGGCTTCCATAATATGGTATCAGCTCGGAAACAGGATTTCGTTTTTCATCACAGAAAATAACTTTAATCTTATTTTTTATTAATTCACTTAAGAGATAGGACGTCATTGATACTGCAGTACTCTCAATAATCAATGTTCCTATCTCGTTTAAATGAATCTTTGTTGTCTCTGTTCCTCTTACTACCAAATAACCGATTTGATAATCCAGTTTCGCATTATTCGATATTACGACTGTTCGCCAACTCATACTGTCAACAGGTCAATCTCGTTTTCATACAGACCTGTTACAGACTTGTTAATGAGTTTAAATTCTTGCTTTTTTGTCACTTCTTTGCTAACTAAGGATACACCTGTCTTTTTACTTTCCCCTATGTCAGTTAAATCAGCGCCTTGATTGCCACGTTGTGATAATTGCAATATCTGTTTCAGCACATATATTTGCTTTTTAATCGAAAGATTCACAAATTTTTCTTCTCCACTTTCCAGTTTCATTCCTACCGGATTTGGTCTGCGATTATAGATCTGATTCAGATGCTTTTCTTTTAGCTCCTTATATAAATTCAGATTTTTTTCCATACTGATATTTTCATCTTTTTCAAAATCTTCATCTTTTTGGTAACGTTCATATGCCTTTACAATTTTTCCAACATATTCATATGACTCTTTCTCTAATAACAATTGTACAGCATTGGATACCAATAGCTGATTTCCTGTTCTTCCCGTCAGATATAAATAAAATCCATCTATCTTAATCAGTGAATACATTTTTATTCTGACAAGTTTAACTTTTGGCTGCTCATATCCAAGGTTACTTTCACAATATTGTTCAATCTTCTCTCTGCTGTTTAACTGTCCTTTCAAGTACAATGGCATAGTCTCTAGAGTTCTAACCCTTTTTCCTTTTTCAGTATATTCCACTAAAAAGAAATAGGCACCTGTATACTTTTTCATTCCTCCATATCTGCAGGTATTTTGCAAACGTCTATCATTGCTTTTTACCGGAAGATAACCTACACCTTTTGCTTTTTTTGCGTCTTCTGCACTATAAATAGTCTGATCGGCAATACCACCATGGTACTCATAATTCATCATTGTAATCAACGGCGTATTCTTTTCCATCATACTTTTTACCATAGTGATACTTTCTGAATTTTCCTTAATCCATGCGTTTTCTCCATCACGAACAACCGAATATTCAAAAAGTTTATCCATATGATACTTATACTTCTCCGGATTTTTATCATATGCTTTCACAAAATTAATTGGATTTTTAGTAAATTTTGTATGATATACATTACCCACAACGATATTTAAGTAGGCATCCTGTGCATGATGATAGTCATTGACTTCTCTGTTTTTTACCAACTCAAACTTATGTCGGAAGTCACTTACATTTCCTGCCTTCACATATATAATTGCTGTTTGTGGAAATGTCTGTTGAAACAAATCAGTAATCGTCTTTGTCCCCTGTCTTGTTTCAACAATCTGTCTGCTGATGAATCCTGCCCGTTCCTCAACAGTAAACCCGGTATTCCTTGTTAATCTTTTATATTTTTCTTCCGATATAAATCCTCCGTTACAAAGTTCCTTCCACCAGATATGCATTTTGCTTCTGATGCTTTCTTCTATTGGGAAAGTATCACTTTTATGTGCATTATGCGTTTTCTTTACTAATACCAAATTGTTTTCTATACTGTCATCTTTAACAAAATGTCTGGGATAAATATGATCGATATCATACAAATTATCATCAAATAAGTCTTTCAGATCTATATCTTCTCCTGAGTACATACATTTTCCTTTTTGTGTATAGTACAAATATAATTTTTTGCTTCGAAACTTCGCCTCCTCTGTATTATCCAGTTCCTCCTTCCAATTACGGGATTCTTTTTTACAGTTCTTATATAAATCCAAAAATTTCTTTTTCCGACTGATTGTTCTTTTCTTTTCTGCATTACCATCACGTGCCATTTCCACAAATATTTTGTCCGGTGCCTTTCCCATAACTTTTGTAAGTTCTTTTAATACTAATATCGTCTGCCAGACCATTCTCTTAACAGGTGCAGAAATATACAGTCCGTCCAAATCTGTATATTCAATATCATATAATGTCTTTTCAATTTTCTTTGCTTTGTCTTCTATCTCAGATTTATAAGTAAAATTATCTGTCGCAATTAACTCCATTAAATTGTAATTGCTCTCCCACATTTTTGATATCACAGACATTACCTCTCCCGTCTGCTTATCTGTACCTTTCAATTCTAGTAATTCTCTGGAAAGTCTTCCCCAGTCTTTAAATTTAAAACCGAGTACTCTCTTTATCTGCCCCTCATTTAATTTATCTCCATACTCCTCCTTAATTCTCTCCGATAAAAACTTTTTAGAATCTCCATATACTGTGGAATAAAAGATAATATTTTCTGCCATTTGCTCCTGTTCATATGTCAATGTTTCCACATGAAATATTTCAAGAAACTTTTTATAATTTGCCAGTTTGTTTGTAAAATCACCATCTATACCTGAAATATCCGCTTCTTCGTTTGCATCTATAATTCCATTTTCCCTTAAATAGGAAACTAACTTTTTTGCCGTTACTTTCTTCCCACATTTAAACAAATCATTATAGAGAGTTTGTTTTAATTCTACACTGATTTTTGTTCCATTAATCTTCAAATTATTTAATTCATTGAGCACCATAAATTTTTCATATACTAGAGAGTTTTTCGGCAGAACTTTTTCTCCATTTATATATGTACAATGTCTTACTAAATTTTCTATAAATTTTTCAGCCGATTTTTTGACATCAATTTTTTCTTCAAAATTCCATGGCAATACTACTCCATTCTCTTTTCGTACTGACCAGGCAAAACTGTCTTTTTCTCCATCATTAAATAAAGGTCCAACATAATACGGTATGCGGAATTCAAAGAGTTGAACTATTTTCTCACTTACTGTATAACCTGTATCGTCCTTTTCATTTAAAAATGTCAGATACTTTCCGGCATTGTCTAATATCTTCTTTAATTCTTTTTTATGTACCTGATTTGGTATAACACCATTTTCCGCTGTTATCTGCTTAGGTAAAAATGTTCCTTTTTCCAATTCTTCTAAGATATAATTTTTTATTTCACTGTCTTCACATTCACTCACTGCCTTTTTGATGTTCTTGAAGATTTCTGTAACATCATGTTTTTTCCCTCTTCTAATGACGCCTTTTTTAGAATTAACAGAACCTACATATGCACTATAATTATTGTCATTCATTTCCCGAAATATTTTATTATATACATCCATAGAATTCTCTTTTAGCAATGTTTTTAATAGCTTCAAATCTTTCTGATGCTTATTATACATATTCACTCTGGCTACAGATAAATACTCCTCATCTTTCATGATATTTGCAAGTAACGACCAATCATGAATTTTCTTTATTATCATCAAAAGTTCAAAGGCTTCTTCCGACAGGATTTCTTCAATCTCTATAATGATTTCATCATAATTGCTGTCTCTAAAAGATATGGATAATTTCTTTTGATTTTCATCAGATACATCTTCTCCAAATATTTTAGATAGATTTCCTTTCAGACCACAAATCATTTTGAAAATTTCTGCTTCCACTTTGTTTTTACTCTTTTGTAACTCAAATAACTCTAGCAGTTTTTCTGCTTTTGAACTATTTGAATCATCTTTTGATAACAGTATATTCTCAATCTTCTTTACATCAATATCTTCTAAATCTAAACTTAAAATATCGCCCATCATCCTTTTGAAATCCGATACCAAATCTTCTAATTTTGCATCCTGATTATCCAGATTAGAATTTAAAAAATGCCCTCTGTGCTTAAACATATTTAAAATAGCCAGATAGACCAGACGGGCATCATATTCCTTATGTTCACCGTTCAAGTCCAATAAGGCTTTTCTTAAATGAAAAATCGTAGGATACTCTTTATAATACTCCTTATCCGTATAACCATTATCTGCAAATAACGCAAAAGGCTGATGTTCTTTTTTATCTTCTTCATAATACTTACTATCCTGCAATCTCTGAAAAAATCCCGGATCAATTTTATTAATTTCTTCAGCAAACATATCCTGTAAATATCCAATTCTGATTTTCTCTCTTTGTAATCTTCTTCTTCCCGTTCTATGAGTTCTTCTTTCAGCCGCTGTTTTTGCCTCATCAAACAGCCGTACTCCCCACAAATCTTTTCCTTTTTTTCGTAAAAGCTGATACTTTTCATTTGTTGCAGCCCAACCCAATGATGATGTTCCCATATCCAATCCTAAATAATATTTTTCCGCCATTTATCTTCCTCCCGTTTTTCATTGACATTTTTCATAAAACATGATAACTTTAATATGTAATTTACAAGGTGAGTTCAAATAAGGATTTATCCGAAATCGCTGTAAAGCCCATATTGTATGGATTTAAAAAGACTTTTTTAAGTCTTTTTTTATTTCTATTCCTCTACCGGATATAAACCATTCCAATACATCATGTTTATACCTAATGTCATATATTTTAATTACGTACACTTTTTCATATAGTATATCATATTCACTATAAATATTTAATCTTTTTTTGATTATATTGTATCATTATCATAAAAGGGATGCTGATGCTATTAGTATGACCACTGTAATCTGCTTCTGCTTTCCTTACAAATTTCTCTGATGATTTTATATTATACTTCTCAATATGATATATAAGAAAATCACACCATTTGTATTCGCCGTTATTATATATTGAGAAACTATTTGATGTCTTTTCTCCTGTTAAGCAATCTAGAGATTTTCTTGAACACCCCGCTATCCTTTTTCAAATATTATTTTTCGGGCCTTTAAGTAAAAAAAAACAGCAATGATTTCTCATTGCTGTTTTAACTGGCCCACAAGGATTCGAACCTTGAAATGCTGGAGTCAGAGTCCAGTGCCTTACCATTTGGCGATGGGCCATTATCTCGCGACAGAGCATATTCTATCACACCATTTACTGGAATGCAAGCACTTTTTCCATTTTCTTGACATTTTCCCCAGCCTTTTTTGATCTTCAACCTAAAGCTCTTCCCAACTTTACCGTCTTGCAAAAAAATCCTTTGTGATTATGCAAAAAATATCATTTCCCATTTATTATTCTTTTTACTTTATTTTTTATACGTCTGCTCCAATAAGTTCTGCATATTTTTCTTGCATAGTCAATCTGCCTTCGTTCCGACATCTGAATCTCTTCATCATTGATAAAAGCCGATTCCGCCACGCCAATAATCCATTCCGGCGGAATTTTCTCTCTTAAAAACCGATTATCACCGCATATCACATAATATTTTTTTTTCACTTTCACCACTCTGTGTAAGACATATTCTCCGGTAGGACGTTTAAACAATGCAATATCATATTTTGACAATTTACCGGTCAGAGGCACCACTTTAACCAGATCTTTCCCCTGTCTGAGAAAAGGCATCATGCTGGTACCCACTACCGTAGATAAATGAAAACCATTTTTCATCAGGTTTTCCTCGATTGTCGTCTTTCCCATAATTTCTCCTGTTTTATATATTCATTTTACTCAAGAGTTCAAAATGCCATTCATCATTCAATAATACCTGCTTTTTTCAATGTCTCCAGAAATCTGTCCACATCACTAGAAACTTTATCTTCCGTAGTCTCGTATTCCTCCAATATTGCCTCTACTAATTCTTCCTTGGTTGCACCGTCTGTAAGTTTCTTCCACATCAGTTCCCCTGTGTCATTTAATTTAATCATTCCATTAAAAATTTTGCTGGCAGAACCAACAGCTACAACCACTGCCTGCGTTCCTATTTTTTTTAAAACAAACCCTTCTCTTACTTTCATGTCCTCTACTCCTTATCTGCCCATGATGAATCTTCCCATCATAAGCATAATTCGTTGTCTCTCTTTCCTTTGCTTACTGCATTCCCTCAAATGCTACCTTTGCCGCCTCTGTATCCATATTGCAGCCCATCCGATACATCGGCACCAGTGCAATCAGTTCACTGACATAATCCATGGTTTTTAGCATACCTTCTGCGTTTCTCGGACGGTATATCTGATTCATAATCATCGGCAATGCCTCATCATCGCTAATTTTGTCAATATGATTTTTTTCATCCTGATACAAGAAACATATCGCCTTTAATTTTGCATTCCTGTTATTAGAAATATGATGTTTTCCATCCCACGGCGTACCATAAGCATACACACCATCCTTTTCAAATCGAAGTAGCGGCTTATCATCATTAATCATAATAACTTCACTGCCAAAATACCGACGCCATAATCCGGTATGGGTAGACTTCCCTGTACCGCTTGGCGCCGTAAACAGATAAGCTTCTCCTTTGTATTCCAACACACTTCCATGGCATAACACGACCCCATAATCTACAGCCCTCTCACAGAACTTTCTATAAATGGCCGTATGCTCCAAATAGGATTTTGAATAGGTCCGTTTCTGCTCTGCATGTTCCTTTTCATATTCCAAATCCTCATCCGTGGCCAAGATTTCAAACAACGGCTCTTCACCGGAAAGGTATTCCCTGCAGTTATCTCCAAAATACTGCCCTCTGTATTTTACTAAAACCGGAATATCTCCAAACTTATATACATTTCTCACTACAATTCTCCAGTTCTTTTTTATTCTTACCTTAGCATCTACAGTAAAATCTCATACTCCTAAGCTGCACTCTTTTTATTTCGTACCTGCCAGATAATTGGCAAACTGCTGGGCTGTTCTTCCCGAAATACCCCCGTGACTCAACTCCCATTTATTTGCCTCCGCACGAATCTCCTCCTCAGGCATATCCACGCCTGCACGTCTGCAAAGTTCCACGGCAATCTCGAAATATTCTTTCTGGGTAGGCTTAGAATAATTAATAGTTACACCAAACCTGTTTACCAGAGATAATTTTTCTTCCATGGTATCAGACTGATGCATGCCGTTTTGAACCTTCACGTCACTTCTGTCGCTCCAGTTTTCCTTAATCAGGTGTCTTCTGTTGGATGTGGCATAAATCAGAATATTTTCCGGTTTTGTCTCCACACCTCCTTCAATGACAGCCTTCAGAAATTTATATTCCACCTCAAAATCTTCAAAAGACAAGTCATCCATATAAATAATAAACTTGTAATTTCTGTTTTTAATTGCCGCGATCACATTGGATAAATCTTTAAACTGATGCTTGTAAATCTCTATCATTCTCAGTCCTTTATCATAATATTGATTTACAATCGCCTTGATACTGGTAGATTTTCCCGTACCGCTGTCACCAAACAACAGGCAGTTATTTGCCTTTCTGCCTTCCACAAACGCTTCCGTGTTATCGATCAGTTTCTTCTTCTGAATCTCATATCCCACCAAATCATCCAAGGTAACCTTATCCATATTATTGATTGCCTTAAATCGGAACGGTACCTCATCCGTAATTCGAAACGCCTTATTCAGTCCGAACATTCCTACACCATAATCTTTATAAAACACAGTGACGTAGTAAAAAAATTCTTTTTCATCTGTTGCACTTTCCAATTTTTTGCTCAGAGAACGGACCTTCTCACTGACATTTTTGTTGTACATTAATTCCGGCTTCCCGATGGCCTTATAGTGTTCCAACTGACTGAAACAGTCAATTCCCAATACTTCCTCCATCGGCGCAAAATCATAATCGAACAGCGCCTGAAACTGCTTAAAATCATTCTCCGCAAAATGATTCACACTTCCTTCACTGGCTCCCATCTTTTCACAGGTAAGCGTAAACGGATTCTCATCCGTGATTAACAGATATGTCAGATAATTATGCCATAGATTATCATCAAATCCGTAATCGGTAGCCACAACCAGGATTCTCTTTACCTGATGATACAGGCGGGTAATAATTTCTCCTTTTTTATTTTCAATCATGGCTCTATGCTCTTTTACTTTTCCTGCATTCAGATCTCTGATTTGCTCTTCAGACTCCTGATATTCTCTTATAATGCTGCTCAATTCCATTAAAATGCAGTCCTTCGGCATATTACCATAAATAATTAATTTTGATACGATATTATACATTTCATTCCTCACATATGTACGGGCAAAACGAAAGGGTTTATCCCGTTTCATCCATCTCTTCGCTTACTTATTTCCTGCTCATTCTCTTATATTATACCTTTATTTTTTAATATGGCAAGCCGGTTACCCAATACGATCCTGCTCCGTAATTTCCCGCAATACCTCACAGGGATTTCCCACAGCAATCACATTGGCCGGAATATCTTTCGTCACTACACTTTTCGCTCCAATTACAGAATTATCCCCAATTTTTACACCGGGAAGAATGGTGACATCTCCGCCAATCCATACATTGTTTCCAACTTCTATCGGCTTTGCTTTTTCCAGACCCTGATTTCTCTCCTCTGCAATCAGTGCATGAGTTGCCGTGTACATTCCACAATTGGGACCTATAAAACAGTAAGAGCCTATTTTTATTGGTGCACCATCCATCAGATAGGCATTATGATTGATAAACGTATTGTTCCCAATAAAACAGTTATATCCATAATCCGTATAGAACGGTGACAATATCGTCGTCTCTTTTCCTCTGTTCGGCAAAAGCTGCTCCATAACTGCTTCTCTTTTTTCCTGCATTTTCGGGGAAGTCTGGTTGAGTAAATAACACAATTCCTCGGCATCCTCACGCAATTTCAATATTTCCTTATCATTGTTGGCATCATACCAAAGACCCTTTTCCATTTTCTCACGTTCCGTCATATTTCATTTCCTCTCAAATTCGTCGCATGTTGTCCTGTTTCCAGCCCGGAATAAAGTTTTCTATAACATAAAAGTCAGCCACCTGAATATAAATTCAAATGGCTGACTTTTATCTGCACGGATGTTTCATATTCTCCGCACTTATCGTCTGCACATTTTACAGACCTGTGCTTGCATGAAATGTTCTGTGAATAACGTCATCCTGCTGTTCTTTTGTTAATTTAATGAAGTTTACAGCGTATCCTGAAACACGGACTGTAAGCTGTGGATATTTTTCAGGATGAGCCTGAGCATCCAATAACATATCCTTCTTTAATACATTTACATTAAGGTGATGTCCGCCTTCTGCTGCATAACCATCTAATAAAGCTACTAAATTATCAACCTGTTTTGCACTTGCTGCCATTTGTTTTTCCTCCTATATTATATTGTATTTGATTTCCATGGATTAGTATGAAATCATTTTTTGTTCTAATTAAGTTTTGACCTTACATCCTTAATTCCGTCTAAGATTATCTTTCGACAAGAAACAGCCATCTCTTTTGTAGCCGGCTTTATATCAGGAATCGGATATTCAATGCCTAACTCTTTGTATTTCATTTTGCCCATGTCGTGATACGGAAGAGCATCTACTGATTTCAGATGACGAAGTGTTCCGATAAACTGTCCCAACTGAAACAAATATTTTTTGTTAATTGTGATATGCGGAACACATACATGCCGAATCCATATATCCACGCCCTTAGAATCAACATACCGGGCAAACTTTAAAATATTGTCATTTGGTCGTTTACATAACTTCATATGTTCCTCAGGATCAATATGCTTAATGTCCAACATGACCAAATCTGTAGATTTTAATAATCTGTCAACTTTTTTCAAGTATTCTTCACTATCAGGAATAAACGTTGTTCCTGATGTATCCAGACAAGTATGAATGTTTCGTCTTTTACACTCTTCAAACAATTCCGTTAAAAAGTCAATCTGGACCATTGGCTCTCCGCCGGTACATGTAATTCCGCCGGTCTCATAAAACGGTCTCTTCTTCTCGAACTCTTTCATGAGGTCTTCTACTGTCATCTCCTGTCCACCGGTCATCTCCCAGGTATCTGGATTGTGACAATATGCACATCTCATAGGACATCCCTTAAAGAAAACCACAAATCTTACGCCCGGTCCGTCTACTGTACCACAGCTTTCCAGTGAATGAATAATACCTGTTGCCATAAAGAATACTCCTTAAATCCGATACACTTATCAGACAACTCATTCCTTCTAAAAGAAACGCTTATGCTGCCGGACAAATGCATCGAATGAATGATTTGTTTTACTGTTCCGGCTTGAATCCAGGAATATCGATGTCACCAGCGATAACCTTATCATCCTTACCAAGAGCATCAGGAATGATAGTAAATGTATTAGAAATACCATCCTGTGCATTCATAAATGGAATCTTAGCTACAGATGCAAGAGAAGCTACCGCACCATTCTTATCTCTTCCGTGAAGTGGGTTTGCACCCGGTGCAAATGGTTCTCCGGCTCTTCTTCCGTCTGGTGTATTTCCTGTAGCTCTACCGTAAACCACATTTGATGTGATTGTCAAAATAGACTGTGTAGGAATTCCGCCTCTGTATGTGTGGTTCTGTCTCAGATATCCCATGAATTTATTAACGATTTCTACGGCGATTGAATCAACTCTGTCATCATCATTACCATATTTAGGGAATTCACCCTCGATTTCATAATCTACTGCAAGACCATCTTCGTCTCTGATTACTTTTACCTTAGCATATTTCATTGCCGAGAATGAATCTGCAACGATGGAAAGACCTGCAATACCTGTAGCAAACCATCTCTTAACCTCTGCATCATGCAATGCCATTTGGATTGCTTCGTAGCAATACTTATCATGCATATAATGAATAATGTTCAATGCATTCACATATACACCTGCAAGCCATTTCATCATATCTTCGAATAATACCATAACCTCATCGTAATCCAGATATTCCCCTGTGAATGGTCTGAACTTAGGTCCAACCTGTTTCTTTGTCTTCTCATCAATACCACCATTAATTGCATAAAGAAGACATTTAGCAAGGTTTGCTCTTGCTCCGAAGAACTGCATTTCTTTACCGATTCTCATAGAAGATACGCAGCATGCAATACCATAATCATCACCATGTGTAACTCGCATTAAGTCATCATTCTCATACTGCATTGAAGAATATTCAATAGATAACTTAGCACAATATCTCTTGAAATTCTCTGGAAGTCTTGTTGACCAAAGTACAGTAAGGTTTGGCTCCGGAGCTGCACCTAAATTCTCTAATGTATGAAGATATCTATATGACATCTTTGAAACCATGTGACGTCCGTCAATACCAACACCACCGATTGACTCTGTTACCCAAACCGGGTCACCTGAGAAAATATCATTGTAGTCAGGTGTTCTTGAGAATTTAACACATCTTAACTTCATAATGAAGTGGTCTACAAATTCCTGAATTTCTTCTTCTGTAAATGTTCCGTTAGCTAAATCTCTTTCAGCATAAATGTCTATAAATGTAGATGTTCTACCAAGTGACATTGCAGCGCCGTTCTGATCTTTTACAACTGCTAGATATGCAAGGTATAACCATTGAATAGCTTCCTTAACGTTCTTAGCCGGTCTTGAAATATCAAAACCGTAAATATTTCCTAATTCTTTTAACTGTTTCAAAGCTTTAATCTGCTCTGAGAACTCTTCTCTGTTTCTAATAACATCAGATGTCATTACAGTTGGTGTTCCTGCCTTCTGAGCTTCCTTATCTTCAATCAGTCTGTCAACACCATAAAGCGCTACTCTTCTGTAATCACCAATAATACGTCCACGTCCATATGCATCAGGAAGACCTGTAATAACGTGACTTGATCTGCATGCTCTCATCTCCGGTGTATATGCATCAAACACACCTGCATTATGTGTTTTTCTATAATTTGTATAGAAATCTACAACTTCAGGATCTACTTCATAACCGTTATCTGAGCATGCCTGTATAGCCATACGAATACCACCATTTACATGAAGCGCTCTCTTAAATGGTTTATCTGTCTGAAATCCTACGATTGTTTCTTTATCCTTGTCAAGATATCCTGGTCCATGAGCTGTGATACCTGTAACAACCTTTGTGTCCATGTCTACAACTCCGCCTCTTTCTCTCTCCAGTTTCTGGAGATCAAGCACCTGATTCCATAAATCCTTTGTGTTCTGTGTAGGTCCTGCCAAGAAACTCTCATCACCATCATATGGTGTGTAGTTCTTCTGGATAAAATCTCTGACGTTGACTTCTTTTTCCCAAGCGCCACCATTAAATCCTGTCCATTCTTCTCTCATCTCTGTTTTTCCTCCTAAAAAATAAATGTAAAGCTTAAAAATATATATTTAGTGAATGACTAACGAAACGTAAGTAAATCTTCTACTGTTTTCCGCTTCAGCGCAGCCGGTTCCTGATTCGGATATCCTACGGCAATCAGCGCCATAAGAAGCTGCCCCTCCGGAACTTCCAAGATTTCCTCTGCCTTGTTAATGTCATACAATCCCATGATGACCGTCCCCAGTCCTTTTTCATTGGCCGCCAGACAAAATGTCTGTGTGGCGATTCCGTTATCAAATGCCTGCCAGTTATCCTTGCGAATGGTAGAATAACTGCCGTCTCTCTCGAAACCGGAGCGCTTATCTACAATCGTCGTGGCTACCACAACAGGTGCGCTGTTGATAATGTTCCGATTATGTTCCGCGCAACACTGCTCAGCCAGACATTTTTTTATTTCCGGATCCGTTATGGCAATATAACGGGTTGTCTGGGTGTGTTTCCAAGAAGGAGCAAAGGATGCAGTTTCCACCAACTCTTCAAGTATCTCTTTTGATACTTCCTGACCGGTAAACTCTCTGATACTTCTTCTTGTTTTTATGCATGTAACAGTATCCATAGACATACCTCCATAAATGATTCGTTAGTATATTATTAATAGGTCTCCATGAATGTAGTGCCAAAAAGACACACTTTCACGCATAAAATGTCATTTTCACTAACTGTGAATAATATAACACTTTATAAATAGTTTTGCAATGATTAAGAATGAATATTTTTGTTTCTAAAAAATTCATTTTTGCACTAAGTAATGGATTTTATAAAGTGCAGGAGAATTTATTCACTTTCTGCCATATACTTTCACATATTTTTCTCTTTACATTTTTTATTATAATGATTTTTACAGATTTTTCCGTTGCATTTGCAACAGATTTATGATTTTGTTATAATATAATAAAATAAAGAGAAGTTTCGTAACTGCTTTTTTATTTCAGGAGGTGACAAAATGACAAAAAACCGTTTATTTTATAATATAGAAGAAAAAGAGCAGGCTTCCATGCTTCACTGCTTCCATTCCATGATGAAAAATTACTCTGACGGTGAAATCATCTGCTTTTACAGCAGCCAGGATATGGGTATCGGCATTGTGGAAAAAGGGACTGCCTGTGTGATACATAATCTTCCTTCCGGCTCCCGGACCATTTTGGAACATCTGGAGGAAGGAGATATTTTCGGTCAACTGTTTTATTTTCACGCAGCCAAAGAAAACATTACCGTGGAAGCTGCCAGCGACTGCGTCATCCGGTATATTGATTACGAACATTTAATAAAAAGATGCGGGAATGCCTGCGCGCACCACAGCCAGCTGGTCAGCAATGTTTTATTAATGGTTCAGGAAAAGACACAGCGTATTTGCGAGCATCTGGAAGTATTAAGTCAACGTTCCACCAGAGAACGGCTGATTTCCTATTTTCATATTCTTGCAAGGCAAAAAGGTCGCAACACTTTCCTGCTGCCTTTTACCATCAGTGCCTTGGCCGATTACTTATCTGTGGACCGCAGTGCCATGAGCCGGGAATTGGGGAAAATGAAAAACGAAGGTATCATTCGGATGGAAAAAAGAAAAGTTACCTTATTATAGTAGATTTCTGCCCTGTGATTCTTGCTGAGTATTTAAAACATAAAATTTCTTATAATTGAAAAAGAGTTATCAGTCTGTCTTTTTCCAAGCATCAACACATAAATTGGGCAATTGGAAAAGTCAGGACCGATAACTCCTTTTTATTTTATATGAATTGTTATAAACTCTATGACTGTGTTTTTATTTCCTGTGTCTCGTCCTTATCCGGGAATAACGCATTTAATATAATTCCCACGATTGAAGCAACCGCCAGACCAGAAAGACTGATGGTCAGTCCTGAAATTTTAAAACTGATAGAACCCACATCACTTAAACTGATTCCCAAGGCGCATACCAGAATTATTGCAGCCACGATTACGTTACGGCTCTTTGTAAAATCAACCTGCGCCTCAACCATATTTCTGATACCAATCGAGGCAATCATTCCGTAAAGCACAAATGAAATTCCGCCTACAATACCTACAGGCATGGCGTTGATTACTGCCGCAAACTTTGGACAGAAAGAGAATAAGATTGCAAGATATGCCGCAATTCTTACCACTCTCGGATCATACACTCTGGAAAGGGCAAGTACGCCCGTGTTTTCTCCATACGTCGTGTTAGCCGGTCCGCCAAACAATGCTGACATAGATGTGGCAAGTCCGTCACCGACTAATGTTCTGTGAAGTCCCGGGTCATTGATGTAGTCTCTGCCCACTGTGGAACCGATGGCGCAGATATCACCAATATGCTCCATCATTGTGGCAATTGCAATTGGAACCATAGTGGTAAGCGCTGTGGTAACTTTTGCCGTATCACCAAAATTTACACCGCCAAACACTGTTTCTGCCCATTCTATCGGAAATCCGATCCATGCCGCATCAGAAATCTTCTGCACATCCACCGGAGTAATAAAACTTAATCCTGCCACATTTCCAAAAAGCAATGCTACAATATAGGCGCCAACCACGCCGATTAAGATAGGAATAATCTTTGACATTCCTTTACCCCAGATATTAAATGCAATAACGATGCAGAGCGCCACAATGGCAAGAGGCCAGCAGGAACTGCAGTTATTAATTGCCGAAGGTGCAAGTCCCAGACCGATGGCAATAATAATCGGGCCGGTAACTACCGGCGGGAATAATTTCATAACTTTTGAAACGCCCACCAACTTAATTACCAATGCAAGAACCAGGTACAGCAGTCCTGCAAATACAACACCCAGACATGCGTATGGAAGCATTTCCATGTTGCCGCTTCCGTCTTCATTTAACGGCGCAACTGCTAAATATCCGCCGATAAATGCAAATGATGATCCTAAAAATGCAGGAACCTTAAACTTTGTAAGTAAATGAAACAAAAGTGTTCCCAATCCTGCCATCAGCAGTGTGGTCTGAACATTCAGACCGGTAAGAAGTGGAACGGTTACCGTAGCTCCAAACATGGCGAACATATGCTGAAAACCGAGAATACCCATTTTGCCATAACCCAGTTTTCTGGCATCATACACCGCTTCCTTTCCAACGTTAATTTTTTCTTTTGACATTGTCAAAACCTCCCTTTTTCTTTTGATTTTTCCTCAATTTTCTTTTGTATTGGAAAATCACGTTCAATGCACTCAAACGTTTTAATTTTATCAGACAATATCAAAAATTACAATAAAATGCCAAAGATTTTTACCTGCACTCCAATACGATAACTTCCAGACTATCTAACTTTAAGGTATCTTCCATATGAATTCTACCCATATTTGATAATATAATATTTTTCACTGGATATGGCAGTTCCAGTTCCACTGCTTCTCTTCCGAAATTAGCAGCCACAAGCATACGCTTTTCTCCATCATGACGGTAAAATGCCATGACAGTATCTGTCTCTTCATATTCCGGCTCAAACGTTCCATAAGTAAATACGTTTTTGTATTCCGGTGATTTCCTCACCGCCACCAGCCTGCGGTAATAATTTAACACTGAATCCGGAGCTTTTTCCTGCTGTTTTACGTTAATTGCCTGATAATTGGCATTTACTTTAAGCCATGGTGTTCCTGAGGTGAAACCGGCATTTTTCTCAGAACTCCACTGCATCGGTGTTCTGGCATTGTCACGGCTCATCCGGGAACATACTTCCAGCGCCTCCTCGTCAGTTAGCCCTGCTTCCCTTGCGGTATGGTACTGGTCCTTTGTGCTGATGTCATCAAATTCCTCAATACTGTTCCAGACTGCATTCTGCATACCAATTTCCTGCCCCTGATAGATAAACGGAATTCCCCGAAGTAACAGGCTTATGGTCCCAAGCATTTTTGTTCCTGCCGGATTCTGTGCGTATTCCGGCAAAAATCTGGAAACTCCTCGCGGTTCATCATGATTCTCAATAATATTGGCTTCGAATCCACATTTCTGTACCTCCAACTGGGAATTTGTCACTGTTTCTCTCCACGTTTTAAAGTCCAATGGTGGTGCATCATACCAGCCATGCGCTCCGTCACTTAAACAATGCGCACTAAAATCAAAGATTGTGGAAAAATGCCCATCTTCTCCGATAAATTCAGAGCGCTCTCCCTCTTTCATGTTAAACACTTCCCCAACTGTAAAAGCGTCATATTTTTGGAAGGTGTTTTTCTTTAAATCCTCTAAAAGTTCTCCCACTCCGTCAACACTATCTACCATTTTCCAACAGCCTGCCAGACCATCTGCTCCATCCGGCTCAAAATCCGGAAATGCCAGATTCTTCTTGATATTAATAATTGCATCAATGCGGAATCCTGCCAGCCCCTTATCCAGCCACCAGTTAATCATGTTGTAGAGCTCCTGTCGCACTTTGGGATTCTCCCAGTTTAAGTCCGGCTGCTCTTTTGCAAACATATGAAAATAAAATAAATCTGTTCTCGGCACCGGTTCCCAACAACTTCCACCAAAATAGGAACGATAATTACTTGGTGGATTTCCGTTCTTTCCCTCTCGGAAATAAAAATAGTCTGCATATTCACTCTTTGGATTGGCCAGCGCTTTCTGAAACCACTCATGTTGGTCAGAGCAATGATTAATCACCAAATCCATAATAATATACATATCCCGTTTCTTTGCCTCTGCCAACAGTTCGTCAAACTCTTCCATAGTTCCAAATTCTTCTGCGATTGCATAATAATCAGCAATATCGTATCCCTGATCTACGAAAGGTGATTTATAAATTGGCGAGAGCCAAACAATATCCACACCCAATTCCTTCAAATAATCCAGCCGGGAAATGATTCCCTGCAAATCTCCGATTCCATCTCCGTTCCCGTCGCAAAAGCTCTTTGGATAAATCTGATACGCAACCTTATCATGCCACCATTTCTTTTCCATGTGTCGTTACCTCCTTTTATATTGCACAAGTCTTCCTAATGTATTATACTGCTATTATATATTGCTTATTTTTTAATTTCTTGCATAATATTTGGTTGTTATAACACAATACTGCTCATATACGAGGATACAAATATGAAAAAACTACATTCACTGGCTCTGGAACAAAAAGAAGATACGAAACATGGAGAATCCTATTTTCCGGTACAGAAATATATCACCCGGCTCACTCCGGATTATCCGGTAGTGACCACCCACTGGCATGATGAGGCCGAACTGACCTTGATTACCAAAGGAAGTGGGCTGTATCAGATTCATCTCAATGATTATGAAGTAAAAGAAGGGGATCTTTTATTTATTTCCCCTCTGCTTCTCCACTCCATTTCCCGAAATTGCGATAAAGAGTTTTTGTCGGAAACTTATGTGTTTCATATGAATTTCCTTGGAAGTAATTCTACAGATGTCTGCTCCACACACTACCTTACCCCAATCATGAACCTTGAAATTGCCTTGCCCTGCCTGATTACGGAAAACCACCCGGTTTACGCTTCTCTGCGTAAAATTTTCAATCAGATTCATTCTCTGTATGACGAAAGCATCAACGGATATGAACTTGCTTTAAAATCCATGTTTCTGCAGGCTATTTTCTTACTGCTGCAATACAGCGAAAAAAAAGAGGTCTCGTACACAGATACCTCTTCGAACAAGCTGAAACAGGTGCTTGACTATATTGAACTTCACTATGGCGAATCCATTTCTGTAGCGGAACTGGCAAAAATCTGTTATTTCAGCGACTATCATTTCATGCGTTTTTTTAAAAAGCACATGAATATGACCTGTATTGAATATATCAACAATCTGCGTCTGGAAAAAGCAATCGAATTATTTGAACAGGGAAACACCTCCATTTTGGATGTTTCCCTGTCCGTAGGGTTTCATAACCTTTCCTATTTTCACCGGGCATTCAAAAAAAAATACAATATGACGCCTCTTTCATTTATGAAACAGTTGGAAACAAAGTGAAAATCATTTTTTTATAATAACTTTTTTAACTTTGGACCATTTACCTTTCTTCTCGCCATTGACTCCCCGAACCCGTATATAATACTTTTTGCCTTTTTTCAATTTTCTGATTGTAAAGGTAAGTTTTTTTGTATTTCTAATAACTGCCTTTTTAAATTTGGAATTTTTAGCATACTGTATCTGATACTTTTTCGCATTACGAACCCGTCTGTATTTTATGACTACAATTTTTCTCTTACTATTCTTTACCGATTTCAGTTTTACTCTACCCGGAGTTTTTGTCCGAGTAATCTCCGACGGCTTTTCCTGTACAATACGATCCGGTTCTTTCGTGGTTACTTCTGTTACTGCCGCCGCTGTTGTGGTAAAATGAAAACTCTGCTGATACATGGAAGGATTGATGTCTTCCTCTGCTTTCGCAGAAATTGTATATGTATATGTGGTATTCGGTAACAGCACAATGGATAAATCTTTTTTCAGATCAAAAACAATATTTATCACACTGCTGCTATCCGTGTTCGCTTTAAATCCACTTTTAACAAGTTCATGATTCTGATACACGGAAATTTCAAAACCTGTTATTTCTATCCCTGTATTTATCAGCCTTGCATGCAGAATCGCATTATCATGCGTAATCACATCCTGAGTGGTATTAAGGCTCATATACGGCGATGACACCGCGTAGGTTTTTACGGTGCAGATTCCCATAACACCCAGCATTAGTATAATCAATAAACCAACTCTAAGTTTGCCTTTCATAAAACTCACTCCTCCCACTGCAGTCTGTGCAGTTCCCCTTTCATTTGCATTCCTGCAAAGTTATTCTGCCTTAATCCTTCATATAAAACAATAGCTACGGAATTTGCCAGATTGAGCGAACGTATTTCAGGATTCATTGGAATACGTATGCATTTCTCCCTGTTTTGTGCAAGTATCTCTTCCGGAATCCCGGCGCTCTCTTTACCGAACATGATATAATCATCCGGTCCGATTTTTACGTCACTATAGCGGTTGGGCGCCTTTGTGGTGGCATACCATAGTTTTGCGTTCGGATTTTTTTCCACAAAATCCGTATAACTGTCGTAAATGGTTACATCCAAATCATCCCAGTAATCCATCCCTGCTCTCTTCAATGCCTTTTCGTTAATCCGAAATCCCATAGGCTCAATCAGATGCAGTTTTGTTCCGGTTGCACAACAGGTTCTACCGATATTTCCCGTGTTCTGGGGAATCTCCGGTTCTAAAAGTACGATATTCATCTCTCCTTCTCACTTTCGATCTTTCAGATTTTCTCAAATTTCCGCACGATTCATACACTCCAAGCTGTTACTCCGTTTTCTCCACGAAATCTATTATTCTACTTTTTATCGAATTTCTCCACGAAATCGGTTACTCTGCTTTTATCGGGTTTCTCCACGAAGTCTGTTACTCCGCTTTTTGATCAAGTCTCTCCACGAAGTTTCTCACTCTGCCCAGAGCAATCTTTAAATTGTCCAAAGAATAAGCATAAGATATGCGCAGGAATCCTTCGCCACAATCTCCAAAAGCAGTTCCCGGCACCACTGCCACCTTTTCCTGCTCCAACAGTCTTGTGGCAAACTCTTCGGAAGTCATGCCAAACCGTTTAATGCTTGGAAATACATAAAATGCGCCATACGGCTCAAAGCAGTCCATTCCCATGGAACGCAGTTCATGAACCACATATCTTCTGCGCTGATTATAGGACTCGCACATTTTCCGTACATCCTTTTCGCCGTGTTTCAAAGCATCCACTGCCGCATACTGGCTGTTGGTCGGCGCACACATAATGGCAAACTGATGAATCTTTAACATCTGCTGCAGGATTACCTCCGGGGCAGCCGCATATCCCAACCGCCATCCTGTCATGGCAAAGGATTTGGAAAATCCGTTGATCACCACGGTTCTCTCTCTCATACCCGGCATTGCCGCAATGGAGACATGCTCTCCTTTATATGTAAGTTCCGAATAAATTTCATCCGATAGAACATAAATATCTTTTTTAACGCAAACTTCGGCAATCTCCTCAAGGTCTTTCTTTTCCATAATTGCCCCGGTCGGGTTATTCGGAAAAGGTAATACCAGCATCTTCGTCTTATCCGTGATTGCATCCAACAGTTCTTGCTTGGTAATACGAAATTCATTTTCTTCCTTCAATTCAATAATCACAGGTTTTGCATAAATCAACTGCGCACACGGAACATAAGATACATAGCTAGGCTGGGGTATTAAAACCTCATCACCCGGGTTAAGCATTGCACGCATAGCAATGTCAATGGCTTCGCTTCCTCCTACTGTAATCATGATTTCATCATTATAATCATACTCCACATTAATTTTTCTTTTCAGGTATTTACTTACCTCGATTTTCAACTCTTTCAATCCTGCATTAGAGGTATAGAATGTACGTCCTCTCTCCAGAGAATAGATTCCTTCCTCCCTGATGTGCCACGGGGTATCAAAATCCGGCTCGCCAACGCCAAGGGAAATTGCGTCCTTCATATCGCTGACAATGTCAAAAAACTTTCGGATACCTGATGGTTTTACTTCCTTTATAACTTCTGACAATGGGTCTCTCATTATGGTGTCACCAACATCCTTTCTTCGGTATCTGCAAGGATTGTTCCGTAATCCTTATATTTCTTTAAAACAAAATGGGTTGCCGTATTTAAAATGCTGTCTAAAGTGGATAACTTACTTGTGACAAACTGCGCAATCTCTTTCATTGTCTTTTCTTCGATAATTACCGTAAAATCAAATCCGCCTGACATCAGATATACCGCTTTCACTTCATCATACCGCATAATACGCTCGGCAATCTCATCAAATCCTCTGCCTCTCTGCGGAGTAACACGCACTTCAATCAGAGCAGTCACCCTCTCCTCATTTGTTTTGTCCCAATCTATCATTGTGTAATAACCACAAATCACTTTCTCTTTTTCCATATCGGCAATGGCATTGGCGACTTCCGCTTCCTCCATCCCCAGCAGGATGGCCGCCTCCTTCAGGTCAATTCTGCTCTGATTTTCAATTAATCTTAAAATTTCTTCTTTCATGCCATATCTCCTTCCTATGCTATAAAAAATGATATATTTCATCGCCTCTTGGAGGCTCCAGAAATCTTTTTTCTTCGCCATGAAAAACTACTCGGTCCCTGCCCAGTGTCAATTTTCCTATGAGCTCTGCGTAAATACCGTTCCTATGCAGCTCCTCTACCAGTTTTTTCCCTTCTTCCATAACAATCAGAACCGCACCTGTTCCATCCACCATATATGGATTATAATCAAATAATTCTGCGATTTCTATTGTTTCCTGCCACACCGGTATTTTTTCAATATCTGTCTCTATTCCTAAATCTGCTGCCGAAGCCAGTTCCCAGACTGCCCCGAACACCCCTCCATCTGATACGTTATGCATATAGATGGGTTCATATTCTTTCGCAATCTCTGCAATCTGCTTTACATCCGTAAAATCAGAAATCTTTAAACAGTCGTCCACAAAGGCTGCATGGAACTTTTTCCGCAATTTTCCTTCATATAAATGTGCCATAAGAGAAGATGCTCCTACGGCAGCCGTCCCCGCCATAACCACATCCATCCCTTCCTGTATGTTACGAACGGACAAAGTTTTTTCCGCTTGACCGATGATAGTCACATGGATGACCGGTTCCTCCACACTGCCGGCATAAACATTGCACTGTTCTATCACTGCATCCGTATCCTGCACGGCTTCATCAAAACATCTGACAATTCTCCCCAGTTTCTTTTCTTCAAAATCCGTGGGAATATTTATCTGTAACTGTACATATTTTGGTGTTCCGCCACTGACATATAAGTCATTCAGCGTTTTCTGAAAATAATATTTTTCACATCCCGGAAACCATTTTAATATACAATTAGAAGACATTACCGCGGTAATATCTTCTAATGACATATGTGCTCCGTCTGCGCATACATGTAAATTCTCTGAATTTGTGCTGATTTTTTTCAAAACCGAACGCTTATATGCAATTTCAGAAATCTTGCCCGTATGCATAGACACACCACCTTAATTATTCGGATTTTTTCTTCTTAGTCTCATCCTGCTTTTTTGTTTTGTCTTCCTTTTTCGTCGTAGTTTCCTCTTCCTCTTTTTTCTTTTTCTTGGTTCCTACAACTTTTATGGTCGGTGACATCTTATAGGAACTTGTATGCATCAGCTCTTTGCTGACCTGTTTTCCGTTTTCATAAGTCACCTTGTATAATTCCGCCACATAACCTACATGTCCCGCAATGGTCTCTGTGTATCCTACTTCCTTGGTAGAATCCTTCTTGGTTGTCGTGGTAATCGGAATGGTCTTAATGGTCTTACTTACATATTCCACTTTATGTCCCGCATCTCTGGTGTCATGACCGTATATATTAAACGTAATCGCTCCCTCGCTGTAATGTGCCTGCACATACACCGGTGCATCTGTATCATTTTCAAATACCAAATCCTTATAGTCTCCCGCCAATGCCGCATCGGCTGACAGAGGAACATAGGAAACCGCCATGGAATGCGGGTATCTTTCTACAATCTTCAATTCGGCGTCCAGCAATGCATTATACAACGTACTGGAAACCTGACAGATTCCGCCGCCAAGGCTGTCTACCACCTCGCCGTCGGAGTATGTACCTGCCGGATACCATCCGTTGTCCTCCGTCCATGGAACCAGATTTTCATTACATGAAAACTGCTCTCCCGGATAGACTACCTTATCGCTTAATTTCTCAGCGCCGTTTCTAATGTTTGCGTTTCGGTTTACCACGCCTGCGGTAAAATATGTGGTATAAGTTCCCATCGGCTCATTGGAAACTTTTTCACAGTCTTTTGTAGTATATTTTGGCTTTGTAATTTTTGTGGTCGTCTCAAAGGCAACCGCTGACTCCTTATCCCAAGTGTTATCTATATAGGACATCAACTGTTCTGCACTCTTTTCATAATCCACGACGCATCCTTCCACTTCCGGAATAATCTGAAAACCATGTCCAGTAGCTTTTAATGATGCATTTTTTGCCTCTACATCATAAGGTCCGCACAGTTTTTTCAAAGCCTTTTTTAGTTTTTCCTTATCAACGGATATTTCCAATTCGTAAGTTTTTCCGTTTTTCTTTAAGTCGATACTGTCTTTATACCGCTTAATTACATTGCCCTGTTTTCCGGCATTCATCGCCTCGTCCATAACCGACTTGTTATTCCAGCGATACCCCAGTTCTTTCAGACTGGTCTCTACTTTATCTTTATTAATCTGTAATGTCACTTTTGCACCGGTTCGCACCGCCACCACTTCTTTGACAGCTTTTTTCATTTCCTCCTCAGTCATGTTGCTTACATCCACACTGTCAATATGTATTCCTTCTCTGACTACATCTTCTGTATCTTCAGAAGCGGCAAATGTCTGAACAGTTCCAAGCAGCAGAACCATCACTGCCAGCGCAATACCGTACCTTCCTATCCTTTTCATTCTTTCCTCCTGTTTTTCACCTGTATATCAAAGATTTGTCTTTTTAAGTCATACTACGGACTAAAACGTTGCAATGGTCGTCACAACCAACGCCACAACCAAAATCAATGCAATGGCTCCGGCAATCAATTTCTGATTTTTCTTACTATAAAAAAAGTTCATCTGTTTCACCTCTATCTATTTGAATTAAAAAATATCTGAAAAAGTTTCCATAAGGTGATTCTCCGCCACCTTACATGAACAAAGTATACCACAACTCTCCCGTTTGTCCTAGTCGAAAATTTTGCCCTTTTGCGAAAGAATTTTGTCTATTTTTCTGGAAGCCTCGTTCTTTGATAAGGAATCAATGTCAAAATCTACCGACAAATGATAGTGATTGATCAAATCTGTCAGGTATTTTTTCTGTCTTTCCGTAATCTGCTGCATTTTTTTCACCTTATAAGAAAATGCATAAGGCTCAAAAATTTGGGGGTCCTCACTTCCATATTTTCTCATTAATATTTGATACAGTTGTGATGTGACACTGGCATCATTTAATGCACGATGATGATTTTCATCTTTGATATGATAAAAGTTGCACAGATAATCCAACGCCCTGCTTTCCAGTTGAGGCAGAACCTTTCTTGCAATCTTTAACGTATCCATTCCCTTCTTTTCAAATTTTAAATTCAGATTGATGGCATTCTGCTTTAAAAAACTGTAATCAAACCGAATATTATGTCCCAATAGAAAATCATCTCCCGCAAATTCCATAAACCGGGGAAGTACCTGATGAATGGCCGGTTTTCCCTCTAACATTTCATCCGTAATTCCTGTAAGTTCCGTGATTCTTGGCGGAATATGGATTCCCGGATATATCAGTTGGGAAAATCTGTCCACTTCTTTTCCATCCCTCACTTTCACCGCACCAATCTCGATAATTCTGTCCCACTTCGGTCGAATTCCAGTTGTTTCTATATCTACACAAACATAATCTTTGATCATCTTGTATCTGCTCCTCTACATTCATCCATCAATATTTTACGGTATATCCGCATATTCTGTAACATCCAGCACTGTTGCTCCTTTGGTTAATACATTTCTGTTTTGATAATCAAACAAAAAATAACGATTTTGAATGACCTCCATATGGGTCATATGCTCTATCTGTTTTGTAGAATACTTTTCATATCCCTTCAGTTTCAAAGAAAGCTTAGGATTAGTATATATTCTGCGTATTTTCTCTTTATACTGCGCTAAATCTTTCGAAAAATTTGGACGGGATTTTGCATTTTCCCTTAAATAAAAATCAAACGTAAGCAACTCTTCCCACTGTTTCTGTTCCTCTCCCTGTGGGTGCAGTTGCTGTTGAATAAACTCATGTAACAGAACATATCGTCTCACTCTGGAATGTTTGGTTCCTCCTTTGCTGGCTTTCTGATAAAAAGCGCCCAGTTTCTGATACATGACAAAAGGCGAAACAAAATGATTTTCCAATGCTTCAATGGTGTGGGTAAACTGCATGCTGTTATAGTAAATTTCCACCACAGACTCTACTTCCTTTAATGCCAGGATTTCATCATAGGTCAGCCAGCGTGTCTTCAATACTTCATAAGGTGGACGGCTACTGTGAACAACGCCATATTTTTCTGATTCCTCACAGATGCCTGCACCATATAACACTTTTAAGAAACCTAACTGTAATTGATCCGGTTTCATCCCATAGACCTGATTAAATGAATTTTGAAATGATTCATAATTCTCATAAGGAAGTCCTGCAATTAAATCCAAATGCTGGTGTATATTATGATACTTCTTAATTTTGCCGGTAATTTGTTCTATTTTTTGAATGTCTGTACGACGGTGAATGGCTTCCAGCGTTTTTTTATTGACAGACTGTACACCGATTTCTAACTGAACCAGTCCCGGTCTCATCTTGGATAACAATTCCAGTTCTTCCTCCGTCAACAGATCTGCAGCAATTTCAAAATGAAAATTGGTGCTTCCATTGTCGTTTTTTTGTATATATTTCCAGATTTCCATAGCGTGGGCAGGATTACAGTTAAACGTGCGATCTACAAATTTCACTTGAGCCACGTTATGATCTAAAAAAAATTGTAGTTCCTCTTTGACCAACCGTAAGTCTCTGAACCTGATTCTTTTATCAATGGATGACAGACAGTAACTGCAACAGTACGGACATCCTCTGCTTGTCTCATAGTAAAGAATCCTGTGTTGAAAGTCTTTCCCATTTTGATAGACAAAAGGGATTTTTGATAAATCAATCGGCTGCATCAGCGGATTGATTTTAATTTCATTGTCCTCTCTGTATGCCAGCCCATGGATATCATTCCGTTTCAGAGATTCCCCTGAAAAACTGTCTAAAAATTGTTTGAAGGTTTCTTCCCCTTCTCCGCACAAGACATAATCAATAGGGGGATACATCTTTAAGATCTGTGAAGAACGATAGGACACTTCCGGTCCTCCTACAAAGATTTTCAAATCTTCTTGAATTGCTTTGAGATCCCGAATAATCTGTATGATATGTTCGATATTCCAGATATAACATGAAAATCCAACCATATCTGCCTGTTCCTTATAGATATCTGCCAGTATTTCTTCTACATACTGATTGATTGTATATTCTTTGATGATGATTTCATGTTGCATGTTGCCATATTGTTCCGCATATGCTTTCAGACTATATACCGCCAGATTAGAATGAATATATTTTGCATTCATTGCCACCAACAAAACTTTCATTTTCATACCAGACCTTTCTAAATCTGTATTTCACACATTTTTTCTATTCTATTACAACAATAATTCAATCTCCTGTAATTGTCAAAAAAATATCCTTTTTTACTCTAGGTAAAAATGTTTCAATATGTTACAATCTAAAAACAATAAAGATTCAGGATACAATGAAATATTGCTGACAGCACTTTTAATGCTGAAATTTAAGTAATAGGAGGATGTTATGAATTTTGATGAATATCAATTGGTTTGGTCGGATGATTTTGACTATGAGGGACAGCCGGATTCTGAGAAATGGAATTTTGAAGTGGGAAACTTTCAATGGCCCAACAAAGAATTGCAGGCATATACAGACAGACCTGGCAATGTATTTGTAAAAGACGGCAGACTTACCATACGTTCCATCAAAGAGAGGGATGGAGAACGGAAATATACTTCGGCCAAAATCAACACCAACCACAAGGCCTGCTGGCAGTACGGTTATTTTGAAATCAGAGCAAAATTTCCGGGAGGCGTGGGCTCATGGCCTGCTATCTGGATGATGCCTTATAAAGAAAAACGGATTCTCCCGGACTGGGTTCCATTGCGCAGCGACGGGCGTCCTGATTTTGATCACTTTACAAAAGAAGACTGGGATCGATTCCCGAAAACCCCAAAAAGAGACCGCTGGCCTGATTGTGGGGAAATTGATATCGTGGAACATATCGGACGAAGACCTAATATGTTATTGTTCAGTCTTCATTCGGGAATGTTTAATCATCGTATCAGTCATCCAAATCCTTTTTCCAACCATAAAGAATATGATTTCAATCCATCTGAAGATTTCCATACTTATTCTATGGAATGGACACCGGACTACTTTGAATTTTTTGTAGACGGTATCAGTCAGTATCAATACGCCAGACCAGATGTGCCGGATGATCAGATGTACGGCGCATGGCCTTTTGACAAGCCGTATTATCTGATTTTGAACACTGCCGTCGGTGGTGGACTGGGCGGCCCGGTGGCAGAAGATGATTTACCATACTTATTTGAAATTGAATACGTGCGTGTTTATCAGAAAAAATAAATGGAACAGAGGCGCAGAGAGGGGAAGAAAAAAGTTACATTGCCATTCGATTTTGCTTATCAATTGCAACCAGTTCATTATCAGAAAACTTGAATGTTAAGATAAGGAATTCTTCAAAATTACGTTTTTCTTTTTCTGATAGTTCATCATATTTTTTCATTCCAGTTCC
>CAJFUA010000002.1 GCA_904420085.1 uncultured Eubacterium sp.
ATACTTTATCTGCCAAAGGTATACAGGCGCTGTCTGCTACACCTTCGTAAGCAACTGCCACCGTCTCAATCTCCTCCGGTGAAATTTTAATTCCCTTGTAATTTATCACGTCATCGGCTCTTCCGAAGACATACACCTTTCCGGTTTCGTCAATATAGCCTAAATCGGTGGTATAAATCACACCTTTAATCACGGTTTCCTTTGTCAGTTCAGGACTGTTAAAGTAACCCTCCATCATCATGTCACCGCTGATTGCCAGCAGTCCCAGATTATCCTTGGAACTTTCGATGACATTTTTATTTTCATCGGTGACGAAAAATTTTGCATGTCTGCTTGGATATCCGATGCACATACTGAAATCTTCCTTATTGAAATCGTACACGCAGCTTCTTCCTGCCTCGGTGGAACCATAAAAGTTGTACAGTCGTGTGGTTGGGAATAAAACTTTCAATTCCTCTTTTAAGTCATCGTCTAAAACGGCTGTTCCAAGCTCGATATAATCAAAACGGGAGCTATACTCCCTCAATGCCTTCTTTGCAATCTTTACCAGAAGTTTACCAAGCGTTGGAGAGATATCCAAAGCATTTACCTGATAAGTGTCAATCATTGAGAAGAAACCGCCAATATTGGTAATTCCGTCAATAATGACAACGCAGCTTCCGTTAATAAAGTTTGCATAACATGTTCTGAGACCGTGAGAATGACTGAGCGGCATCGGGATAATTTCCACTGTGTTCTCGTTCATCTCCGTACCATACATGATGTTTTCTGCCACTGCCACATTGGCTCTGTGGGACAGCATAATACCTTTCGGCTTTCCCGTAGTTCCCGTGGAGTAAAGAATCTCTGCCACATCATTGGTATCCGGAAGACCTGAAGCACTTTCATCAACAGGGTATTCTTCCGCCAAAAGATTATCTAACCGATACCATGTTCCGATGGCAGAATAATCTGTCTGACCAATGATACACTTTGCTTTTGTCTCATTAAATATCTCAATGACCCTTGCCTCTACCGCTTTTTTCTCCACAGGTACGAACACGGCTCCCAGCATTTCACAGGCAAAATCCAGCAGTAAATACCGTATATCCTGACTGCATTCAATCACCACATAATCACCTTTTGCAATATGAATTTTTGACAATGCTACCGCCGTTTCCTTGATTTTCGCATAAAATTCACTGTACGTGTATTTGTTTTCCGTATCAGCCACAGCCAGCTTATCTTTCTTTGTTTTGCTGTGCTGATAAACCGCCTCTAAAATTGAATTATACATATTTTTCCACCAACTCTGCCATAGATTTAATTGAATTAAAGTTTTCCGGTATGATTTCTTCATATGGAATTTCCAAATCGAATTCATCTCCGATTTCAGAGATAATGCTGATTAATGTCACTGAATCTAAAATTCCGTCGTCAATTAATGCTGTAGAAGTGTAATCAATACTGCTGTCTACCCCCTCACAGATTTCTAAAATCTTTTCTTCCATTTCTGATACCTCCGTTATCTGTTTTTATATTTTAATATTCGCCATAGGCAAAGCCGCTGGCGTCAAATCCCGGTCCGTAAATAGCAAATACTGCTACTAACGCAATTGCAACAATATAAATGCACCATCGGATTGGCAGCGGTATTGCCGCAATCCCTTCCCTGATTTTTGCCCCTCGCTCATGAATCAGGTCAACCAGTAAAATCATGATAATTCCAACCACTGCTATATAGAAATTTTTTCTGTCCAAACCATGGGTAAACAGACTTTCGTCAAACAACACCCACAATTTATGCTCTGCAAACATTCTGTCAAAAATTGTGACAAACCCGGCAAGTCCTCCTGCTGCAGTAAAACATTTACCGATTACAAAAATAGCATATGTGCGAATATACTGCCAGTATCTGAACCAGCTTCTGCTTCTATCAATACGAAGTACCTTCGTCACCTTATCCATAACTAATGTAGTCTCGTTGGAGATGGTCATCATGGCACACCAGTACAGTCCCCACACAATATAGTCTGCTCCTGTTCCGTGCCACAATCCGGTAAACAACCATACGGATATCAGTGGTACAAAGGAATTGACAAATGAAGATAACCATTTATGTTTCTTTTTCTTTAACGTTCTGACCACTTTAACAAATCTTGGACTCATGGCAATCGGCAGATATATGTATGCCTTTGTCCATGCACTTAACGTCATGTGCCATCTGGTCCAAAATTCAGAAGCGGATTTTGCAAAGAACGGCTGTCGGAAGTTTTCTTCCAGTTCAATCCCCATTACCTGGGAGACACCAATGACAATATCCATACATCCGCTGAAATCTGCATATAACTGCATACCACTGAATACCACTGCAATGAACACTTCCACGCCGCCGTAATTGGCCAGATTTCCAAACACCGCATCCGTATATATAATCAGCCTGTCGGCAATGATCATTTTCTTTGCATAACCCCAAAGCATTCTCTGTAAACCAAAACATACTCTTTTGTAATCAAATTTTGGAATATCTGATATCTGCTTTAAAAGTTTGTCATACTTACTGATTGGACCCTGTATGATATGAGGAAAATATGTCATAACTACCAGCAGGTCTAAAAAGTTGTGTACCGGCTTTGTCTTTCTCCAATAAATATCTGCCAGATATCCGACGGCTGAAAGCGTATAATAGGAAATACCCAATGGTACAATGATTCCCATTCCCGTGAACATCTGTTTAAAGGATATCACTGTAGGCATACCGATAAATCTGCCCACTTTCACGTAAATCCACAATCCTAAAATCAGTACCAGCGCCAGCCATAAAAATCGTTTGGCCCGCTTTTTGTATCTGCTCAAAAAAGCAACCTGCTCTTTTGGTTTTAATTCTTTTCCTTCTTTGTCCTTTTCATACTGCTTATACACCCGCTCCATCAACAGGGAAACAATGTATACAATCACTGCCGTTCCGAAAACGATAATCAGACCTGTCCATCCGGAAAATATGCAGAAAAAGATATTTCCCAACAGTATCCATACTTTTTTAAGCGGTCTGAATTTCAATAAAAAGAATATACTAAAAAATACTGCCAGAAAAACTAAAAACCGAATCTGATTATATGACATGGCATATTCTGTTGTGGATAACAGCTCTGCCAATAAATCTCCTACCTTTTGTAATAATGCCATTGTTTTTTCTCCTAATAATTTTCTAATACCCAGTTCCGATATTTCTTAAACATAAACAGTTCCAGACTTCTCTCTCCACTTCTCCACCATTTTTTCTGGGAATCATGGGTATTGAAAGCAACACTGTCTACCACACAGCCTGACTGATTGTCATACACGACAATATTCAATCCGGCACTGTTAATGGCATAATTCTTGTTGTCTATATTAATAGCGGCTGCCGCTTCTGCACTGTCTCCGTTACTGGATAAATTTGCAATGGTTCCATTTTGTAATGTATATTGATATGCTATGGCATCTTTATTTACATTTTCATATACTAATTTTCCACCTGAAATCACTGCTAAATAAGAATTTTCCTGATGCTCGCTACCAAGAACAGTCTTACAGCCTAACTGCTGTAACTGTTCCAAATCTTTACTGTTAAGACCTGCCGTCACATCACCCTTTCCACTGATAAAGATGGTTAAATCCTTCTTATTCTCATTCAGCAGGGACAGATATTGATTAAAATCCGTCTCCATATCGTACTTTAACATATTGTCATAATAAGCGTCATAATACTTTACGGATTCATCAAACTGTTTGTTGGTACTGCCCTTAAGGCCATATTGTTTTACAAGGTAATCTGTGTAATATTTTGTGGTTTTCTTTGCACCACTGGCATTCACATGATTTCCGTCTGCCATATCCGTACTGTAATTGAGAATTACACCATCCGGCTGATTTAAATCCAAAAAGTCCACCCCTAATTTATCAGCCACCTGCTGGGAAAGTTCTTTTTTTGTACTGTTCCACCGGTTGGTCGGTGTTGTCGTTAAAAGCAGTTTTACATTGTTTTCATCACACAGTTTTTTGATTTTTTCCAGATATGCCATACAGCTTTTCCGTATTACCGGCGCTGAATTTGGATCTTTTTCAATTTTCTTTGCCAGTTTCTTATCAAAAGCCTCCATATCAAAATCAATTTCCGTAATATAAGTACGTATCACCTGTCCTTTTAACTGTGTGACAGGCGCATTGACATCAAATTCTTCTTCGTCCAGTTCATCCCATCTGTCATGGTAATAATATATCGGACAAAGTGCCTCCCCCATGGCAAAAGGCTTGATATCATCATGATACTCGGCATAGGCACTTGCCATTTTCACTTTGGTCCATGAAAGAGGCATACTGTCCATACTGTATCGGAACTTTGCAATATTGATCTCACTTCTTTTATAAAACAGACCTGCCACATCATAAATAACCACTTCCGGAGACTGGCTTTTCAAAGCCTCCTCCAACAGATAATAGGATACTTCCATAGGCTGTTTTGCCGTACTTAAATTAAAAGAAGTAATTCCTGTCTGTTTGTAACATTCTATAGGTGAAAAACCCAGCGTTGTATGACTGGAACCTAAAACAAGTACCTGTGCGGAATTTTTATCCAAATCGTAAAACTCTTTCATGGATAAATCCGGCTGCATTTCGTGTTCATACTGCAACACTTTTGATACCACAGCCAGACATGCAAAACATACAATCAAAAACGATATCGCTTTTACTATATTTCCTATCTTTTTCATGTGTTCTCACTTTCCATTATCTATAATTATCTTTCAGGTTGCTTAACTAAATCGTGCTGAAAGCATCCCAGTATTTTAACAGCAGATAACATAAAACCGACATTAACGCAATAACCATAATGCTCATTTTATAGCCCTCTTTCAACATATATTTCGGCTGCAGACCATAACCTACCGGTATCGCACGGATAGATGTTGGAAGCATATATGAAAGATTTACACCAACGGAAGCTATATAAATATACGGAATCGGATTTAAACCGATGCCCTGTATGATGGAAATTACCACAGGCATGGAAACCGCCGCCGTAGCCGTATTGGATGTGACATCAGATAACAGCAAAGTAATTGTCACAATGACAAATACAGTAACAAATCCTCCTGTCAGCCCCATATCTGCTACTAATTCGCCGATTTTTTCTGCCGCACCGGATTCGTTAATCAGTGTTCCTGCTGCCAGACCGCCTGCAAAAATATATATCATTTCCCAGATAATCTTGGACTGAACGGATTTCCATACCATAAGGCGTTCTCCGTTGCTGCGGTGAACAAGGAATGACAGAATGGCACAGATAATAAATACATATGCCGGCTTCAGTCCCGGTAAAAGATCCTGATAAAATTGTCTTGTGAAAGCCAAAACAGTCGCAAGAACAAATAATCCCAAAGAAATCTTTTCTTCCATTTTCATTTTTGGAAATTTCTTATATTCCTGACGGAAATATTCTCTGGAACCACCCAGACTTTCTTCTTTTTTTACATCACGAATCATGAAAATAATATTAGAAACTACAAGAACAAATACGATTGGAAGAAAACGTATTACCCATGATACATACATATATTCCTGCCCGGTGAGCTGCTGCAGATAATCCACCGTAACCAGATTCATGGCACCACCCAGTGGAGATGCCAGTCCGCCCAATCCTGCGGCATAGGCAATCGTCAGTAATAATTTTGAGCCAATTCGGCTGTTAGAAATATCATCTTCTTTTATGTACTTTAACATAGACATGGCGATCGGTGTTATGGTAGCACACACCACTGCGTTAGGCAGAATGGAAGATAATGCTGCAGATAACAGAAACCAGAAGATAATCTGTCTTCGGAAATTGTCTCCGATTAAGCTTAACAGGGACGCTGCAATTCTTCGATCCAACCCTGTCTCTTCCCATGATATGGTTAAAATAGATGCACCTAAAAGTAACAGAATGGTCTCTGATGCATAATTGGATATAACCAGAGACATATCACACATGGTAACTAAGGCATTAACTGCAATCGGCAAAAATGCAGTCACTGCATAATCCACCGGCCCCGTAACCCACCAGAAAGCCATCCACGCCACCGTACCGATGGCTGCTCTGCTTGCCAATGTAGGGAATGCTGCTCCCGGAATTGCAAAACAGCATAATAAAAATATTGCCGGTCCTATCAGGACAAACAACAGGCGTTTTTTATTGTTCATTTGTTTTCTCCTTTTCTGATTGATTTATCTCTTTGCCATGCAGCACTGCTCAAAGTAAATTGTTCTCACTTCTGTTCAGTTTGCATATTATATTTTGATAATACCAGTCATAGTATTTTATCATTTCCAAGAACAGTTTTCAATAAAAAATATTTTAAAAAAATCTATAAAAGAGTTTTCATTTTTATGCAATTTTTTGTTTATTCTTTTATTAACCCACGTTTTGTAAGCAGTTTTTTTTCAATGACAGAAAAAATACATTTGTCAATGGCAATACCCACGATGATAATGACAATCATGACAAGCATAACCTGATTAATGTCTGCCAAATCCCTGCCAATAATCAAAGTCTGCCCCAATCCTACGGAAGTCGTCATAACCTCTCCAGCCATCAGCGCTCTCCATGCAAAAGACCAGCCCTGCTTCAACCCTGATACCAGTTCCGGCAAACTGGCCGGAAGGATAACCCGGGTATATAACTGCTTTTTGTCTGCCCCCATAGTCAGGGCGGCTTTTATATAAATGGGCTGAACATTTTTAATTGCATTATCCACGGATATTGCAATACTGAAAGTGGAACCTACAACCACTACAAAAAGTATGGCGCTTGAGAAAATGGAAGTTTTCGGAATGCCAAACCACAGAATGGCAAAAGGTACCCAGCACACACTTGGAAGGGTCTGGATTCCCAGAACCAGAGGTTTTAAATTTTTTTGCAGATAACGGATGCGATTCATCAGCAGTCCTAAAACAAATCCGATAAGAACGGCGATGGCATATCCCACAATTCCCCGTAACAGAGAATTTCCCAAAGCCATAAATATACTTCCATCGCTGCACAAGTCTACAAAACGCTCCCAGACGCCTACGGGAGACGGCATGGCATATTCCATAAAAACGCCCAAAACATCAACGCCAAGCCAGTAAGCTCCCTGCCATAATAAGATTAAAAGAATTAAAAATATAACCAGACTCATCTTATGCCTTCCCCCTTACTTCATCCAGCATTCTGTGGCGCAGTTCCACAAACTCTTCGGAATATACATGTCTTGGACGGGGCAGATGAACGTCAACAATTTCCGCAATCCTTTGTGTATCCGGTGACAGAACCACCACCCGGTCTGCCAGATAAACCGCCTCCTCTACACTGTGGGTGATAAACAGGATGGTCTTTTTCGTTTCCAGCCATATCTGCTCCAATTCTTCCCTCAGAAAATTAGAGGTCTGTTTGTCCAATGCGGAGAAAGGTTCATCCATCAAAAGAACCTTGGAATCCATAGTCAGCGCTCTTGCCAAAGCTACGCGCTGGCGCATACCCCCGGAAAGCTGATGAATGGGATAATCTTTGTACTCCTCAAGATGAACCATTCGCAGATATTTCATCGCCCGTTCTTCCTGCTCTTTCTTTGACAGTCCTGCCAGTTTCATACCGAACTTTACATTTTCAATCACATTTAACCAGGGGTACAGTCCGTGTTCCTGAAACATGACCGTTCTGTCAGCCCCCGGTCCGGTGACCGGCTTTCCCTCCAGAATAATTTCTCCTGAAGTAATCTCTTCCAGCCCTGCCACAAGATTCAGCAGTGTACTTTTCCCGCATCCCGACTGGCCTACAATACAGACAAATTCCCCAGCCTCTATCTCCAGACTGATTTCTTTTAATGTGGATTTATCACTGTTGTCAAATTTTTTTGATAAATTATTTATCACCAGAGACATAAAGCTGTTCCTCCTTCGGTATTTCGCTGATAACATCCTGTTCTTTGCTTATCTGTGCAAAACCACTGATAGAGGCTTTGTTTAATTCCGTACTTACACCGATTCTCTCAAAGGCTTCCTGGAGAATGCGAGTATCCAAAGCCTTTCCCGTTGCCTCTTTCAATTCCGTATTCATAATCTCTAAAGTCTTCTCTTTGTCAGTATTTATCCTGTCGGTCATCAACTGATGCTGTTCTAAAAATTTTTCTACAATCTCGGGATGTTCTTTGTGAAATTCTTTTCTTACAACAACCAATGCAACATCATAATCTCCCTGAAGATATATCTCATCATAATCCAGCACCAGTTCCGCACCCTGTTCCAGCAATGTGGCTCCCCACGGTTCCGGAACCAGTGCCGCATCAATATCACCCCGCTCCATGGTATTTCCAATATCTGCATTGGAAACTGCAATTACATTGACGTCTCCGCCTTCAGAGACCGGCTTCAGATTGTTTTCTGATAACAGGTTTAACAGATTTAAATGCTGGGTGTTTCCAATCTGTGGAATGGCCACGGTCTTTCCTTTTAAATCAGCCACGCTGCTGATATCGGTTCCTTCTCTCTTAATCAGCACTGCACCGCCTTTCGTTGCACCGGAAAGTATCTGTACGTCTCCTTTGGACTTTACATTGGCTGTAATGGCAGGAACCGGCCCCATATATCCGATATCAATACTTCCCGCAAAAAGTGCCTCTACTTCCGCAGGTCCCGCATTGAACGCCGTCCAGTTTACTTTGATATCCTCTCCAAGACTCTTTTCCAGACTTCCTTCTGCCTTCATAAGCAATGCCTGTGGATGGGTAATGTTGTTAAAATATCCGATATTTACCTCATTGGACTGCTCATTTTTTGAACCGCAGGCAGTAAGTCCAAACAGAACCGTTCCTAAAACTCCCACTGTAATTACAGTTTTGAGGAATGTTTTCACCAGTGTCATTCGATACATATTTTTCTTTCTTATATAATATCTTTCTTTATCAGGAAGATATTACACACTCCTTTCTCCCTATTTTTTTTGAAATGATATGTCTGACTGATACAGTTTCATATCTTTTTTGAAATATACGGTATAATGATCTTTCTCCATCATATCCAGAGGAATCGGATCATATATCTTTATCCCTGCAAAATATTCCATTCTCTCCTGTTTGGAGTAGGACAAATCTCTGATATAAGACTGATTTTCACCGACAAAATATAATGCCTGCAGCAAATGATCCTGATGTCTGATATAAAGAATATTCTGTTCTATCTCGGCGCTGATATCCAATATTCCCTTTTCTTCCGATGTGGCATGTTCTGTATCGATATCAGATACTTTGATTGCATTGCTTACATCAGGGGGAGTGCATTTCTCGATTCCATGCAGTTCTCCGATATAATAAGCGTCATCCATATCCATCGGCTCTGTCATCATCTGCGGCTGGAACTTAAATTTCCTTGCTCTGTAAAATCCAAAATTCATCTTGAATTTATTTAAAACTGCTCCACTGTCATAATCGTATTCTATAACACTTCCTACCGCAATTTTATCTGTTTTGGTTTTCGTTACGGTCTGACCGTTCTCATCCGTAACCTGCTCTTCCTTCACAACCTTTTTCCATATTCTTCCGTTCATTGCCAGCACCCGGTTTTCTTCCTGTTCCCAGAATGCGTCAGACCGGATACCGGAACGGTCACTGTCAAATGATTTTATAAGAGACACAGTGTTTTTGTTTTCATCAATTTCATATATGCGGACAAAGGACTTATCCTTAATTTCATCATAAGTTTCTACCGCTCTCCGCTTACAGTTATGGTTATCAAACAGGATTAACTTTCCTACGCTCTGATGATCTTTTGGAAAATCAACATAATACGCTGCATGCTGATGGTAAAACCACTGCATGTCTCCTGTCGGTTTCAACACTTTATCTTCCTGTGGCGTTCCTTTCCAGACAGTAGGGTCGCAGAGAATCCAGAGTAATTTTTTATTTCCCCAGTCTATTTTAAGAACGGAATGAAGATTTCTGCATGACACGATAACGGTCTTATTTTCTTTATCATACTGAAGGGAATTCAGATGCGCCCAATCCGAAGAATCTATAAATTTCTTATCCACATAATCTTTTATGTTAACCTCATTAACCACCTGACCTGTTTTTCTGTCAATCTCCAAAACGGCATCTTCATATGTTCCGTCAAAAGCATTGCTGGCAACAACAAGATTTCCATCTTCCAACTCACAATAGTCATGGTGAGAACCTGCTTCAATATTATAGATTCTGTGGATTCTTCCCAACTGGTCAATTTCATAAACCTGAAGTCCCGACGGATTATGACATGTCTCACGGGTCGCTTTTTTGGCTAAAAACAGGTATCTGCCGTTTTTCATCGGCTGAAAACCGTAGGACTTTGGAACCATGGAGAAGATAAAACGTCTGTCTCCGTTTTTATCAAAAGCATAGGGGTATACTCCGTTATTGCCGCCGTATACCAGTGTAAGTCCGTAGCAGTAGTCTGTCACGGACGGCTCTTTTATTATTTCCAGCTCCCCGTTCACACCTTTCATTTCTTCCGTCCTGATAATAACTTCTTTTCTTTTTAACACATTATCTTTGTCATCCAGCAAACATATTTCTACTTTGTTTTTCATGCCTTCATACAATCCCAGTATGGGAACTCTGTGTCGTCTGGTTTTATCTAATGTATAGGAAATGTTGGTGTCTTCTGTTTTTCCAAAAACTGTTACGGATACTTTGCAATCCTTCTTCGTTCCAAAAATTGCCATGGCACAAAGAGGTGCATACTGGTATGGATTGGTTACAATCAGCATATTCATAAACGTATACTTTTTGTCATCCAAAAGTTTTTCAATGGTAAGGTCAATTTCTTTGGACTGCTGTGGATATACTTTACATTTCTTAATATCTGAATCAATTTCATATCCCAGCCCCTTTGTTAAATCAATGCCCTTCTCTCTGACCTGATACAGCATCCACTTTTTTGACTGTACCCAGTAAGTTTTACCCACGGTAATTCCTACCATTCCAAGACTTTTTTTAATTACCTGTTTGATTGTTTTCATCATGGCTGACTCTCTCCTCCGGTTTATAATCTTGCATTTAATTCTTTTAACAGAAACGCTACGGCTTCCTCCACTGTCCTTCCTTCTGTGTTGACCACAATATCCGGATTAACAGGTGGTTCATAGTCGCTGGAAATTCCTGTAAAGTTTGGTATTTGATGATTTCTTGCCTTTTTGTACAAACCTTTCACATCCCGCTTTTCACAGGTATCAAGAGAAGTGTTTACATATACTTCTATAAAGTCATTTTCTCCGATAATCTGTCTTGCATTCTGACGGTCCTTCTCATAAGGAGACACGAGAGATGTAAGGACAATCAGTCCCGCATCATTCATCAGTTTACAGATTTCTGCGGTTCTGCGGATATTTTCAATCCGGTCCGTCTCATCAAATCCCAGATTTTTGTTGATGCCCATACGAAGATTATCCCCATCTAAAACCATTGTATGTCTGCCGGCGGCATACAGCCTCTTTTCAATTTCATTGGCCAGAGTGGATTTTCCTGCCCCTGACAGTCCCGTAAACCAGATTGTTTTTGGTTTTTGCGATTTCTGCGATGCCCGATTGGCTCTTGTAATGTCCATCTGCTGCCAAACCACATTTTCGCTTCTTCGCAGCGTATGCTCGACAATTCCACAGGCTGACGTCATATTCGTAACTCTGTCAATTAAGATGAAACTTCCGATATCCCGGTTGTTTTTAAATTTATCAATCACGATTTTATCACTGATTGCAATATCGCAGCATGCAATCTCGTTTTTCTTTAATTTTTTTGCCGTAAGCCGACTTCCCTCGTTGACATCAATCTGATATTTAATTTTCATGATGGTCGCCGGAATCATTTTGGTGCCCAGTTTCAGATAATAGTTTTTTCCTTCCAGCATTTCCATGTCATCCATCCACAAAATTGTGGCTGTAAACATGTTGCTTAATGTGATGTTTTCATCGGAAGAAAGGACACAGCCTCTTGAAACGTCCACTTCCCTGTCCAGAGAAATATTGACTGCCTGTCCCTTATATGCAGTCTGTTCTTCCCGATCCGTTACAAGAATCCCCTTCACTTTCGCTCTTTCTCTGCTGGGATATGCAATAATTTCATCTCCCACGCTGATTTGCCCTGAGGATACCTGCCCCTGAAATCCCCGGAAGGTTCTGTCCGGCCTGCATACTCTTTGTACCGGCAGTATAAACTCTTTCTCTTTGTCATCCTCATCCACCTGTATATTTTCAAGGTAATCTAATAAGGTCTGACCGGTATACCATTCCATATTTTCTGATGGAACGGTCAGATTATCTCCCTTTGTGGCACTGACCGGAATAATTTTAACGGAATCAAAATCAAATTCCTGAATCATATTTTCTATATCTGCCTTCAGTTCATCAAACACCTGACGGCTGTAATCCACAATATCCATCTTATTGACGGTAAAAACAACATGTTTAATTCCCATCAGAGCACAGATTCTTGTATGACGTTTTGTCTGAATGAGAAGTCCCTGGGATGCATCCACTAAAATGACAGCCAAATCCGCAAAGGAGGCGCCAACGGCCATATTTCTCGTATATTCTTCATGTCCCGGTGTATCCGCAACAATAAAACTTCTTTTTTCCGTTGTAAAATAGCGATAGGCTACGTCGATTGTGATTCCCTGTTCCCGCTCTGCCATAAGGCCGTCCAACAAAAGCGAGTAATCAATCTCTCCTCCGGCACTTCCTACCTTGCTGTCCAACAGCAGCGCTTTTTCCTGATCTGCAAACAATAGTTTTGCATCATATAACATATGTCCGATTAATGTGGACTTTCCATCGTCTACGCTTCCACATGTAATAAATTTTAATAAACTCTGCATTTTAGAAATATCCCTCTCTTTTTCTTCTCTCCATACTTCCTGCCGCCTCGTGGTCGATGACACGGCTTGTCCGCTCCGAAGAAACGGCACTAAGTGTCTCCTCAATAATTGCATCCAATGTATCTGCATCAGACTCAACACCTCCGGTTAACGGATAACAGCCCAGTGTTCGGAATCTGACTTTTTTCATCTCCGGTTTCTCTCCCGGCAGAAGTCGCATTCTGTCATCATCCACCATAATAATGTTTCTGTCCCTGTTTACCACCGGTCTGTAATCGGCAAAATACAATGGTACAATATCTATATTTTCCCGTCTTATATACTGCCATATATCTTTTTCGGTCCAGTTGGATATTGGGAATACCCGGATGCTTTCTCCCTGAAAAATATTCGTATTATAGAGTTTCCACATTTCCGGCCGCTGATTTTTCGGATCCCACGCCTGTTCTTTATTTCTAAAAGAGAAGATTCTCTCTTTCGCTCTTGATTTTTCTTCATCACGTCTTCCACCGCCAAAGGCAGCATCAAAGCCATACTTGGAAAGTGCGTCTTTTAATGCTTTAGTTTTCATAATGTCCGTATAAGCGGAACCATGGTCAAAGGGATTAATGCCTTTTTCCACACCTTCTTCATTGGTATAGGAAAGCATTTCGATACCCAGTTTTTTTGCCGTCTCATCACGGAATCGAATCATCTCCTTAAATTTCCATGTGGTATCAATGTGTAAAAAAGGAAAAGGCGGTTTCTCCGGATAAAATGCTTTCATTGCTAAATGAAGCATTACCGAACTGTCTTTTCCTATGGAATAAAGCATAACCGGTTTTTCGCACTCGGCAGCAACTTCTCTTATAATGTAAATTGCTTCTGCCTCCAGGGCATCTAAATGTGACATTTTATTCATACGATTCTCCTTATATAAAAATATATAAATCTTTAAAATTGAAAAACAAAATAAACCAAGACAACATTAGTATTCATCACAGACAGCATGTTATACGCAGATGTCTCATATTCCGGTCTGACATTCATGTTATCATTTTATGTAATAAGCATTATTCGTTTTCAAAATCATTTTATTATCTCATGACAATTTGATATAATAATGACATCACAAAAGGGAGATGTGTCATCTGCATTTTACACATCTCCCTTTTCCGGCAACTGTCTATTTTCCGTTTTTTGCATTCTCTAACATTTTGATAATTCTTCCAAAAAACTGCGTTTTAAACGCACGCCCAGTTCCAGAGTTCCATATTCGTTGGTCAGTTCAATATAGCGGTTAACCGGGTCTACTCTGTCAATATAATCAATGTTTACAATCGTATTTTTATTACATTTTAAAAATTTATTGGAATTTAATTCCAGAAGAATAACTTTATTGGATTTATATGGCGTTTCTATCACTGATTTATTCGCATGGTGAATAAAAACATTAAATTTATTATTTTGAAAATATACAATATCTCTGACCTTCACTGCATAATACACACCGTCTTTTTTATAATTATAAAATCTGCTTTCTTCCTTCACGGTATAAAAGTTTAAAGCCTCTCTGACAACTTGTATAAATTCCCGACTGTCATAAGGCTTTTCAAAATATCTGTAACAATGTAAATGGGCATATGCATAAAGTTCCGGATCTTCTAATGCTGTCGTAAATATCACAGGCGTAAATGTATATTTTTCTATTTTCCTTATACTTTCCACAAACTTTATTCCTGACACATCTCCCGGAATGCCTGAATTTAATATGATATCTACAATAAATAAATCGATGTGATATTCTAAAGCGTAGCGATATGCCTGTTCGCTGTTTTCTGCCTTATGAATGAATATCCCACCGATTTGTTGGAGAAGTGTACACGCTTTTTCCATACTGCGCTTATTATCTTCTATAATTAAAATTTGTTTATCGGATGACTGCATACTATCATCTTCCCCTTTTGTATATTAAAATTTACTTACCTCTAATACTGCCATAAGAATATTTTTTACATTCGGTATCTGCGTATCATCAAAAGCTTCTAATATATGTATCAATTCTTCGCTACATTGGTAATTTTCATTCCCTGTCATTATATAATCACAGGAGACTTCCAGAGCCTGACAGATTTTCAGCAGAACTGCTGCAGACATTCCTTTTTGACATGTTTCTATTTCGTACAGAAATTTTGAAGAAATCCCCGCATATTTTGCCAGTTCTTCCCTTGTATAATGATTCAATTCTCTTATATATTTAATCCTTGTTCCCACCGAAGGATTTGTCATCATAACTGTTCCCCCCTTATCTTTTGTATTATCAATAATAAATATAGTATAAGTTGAAAATAGTTTTCAACCAACCCATAATTGTTCATAAAAATCGGAACAATAATTCGCTATTGTTCCTATTCTTCCTCTTCGTGAAACTCATTTAATATTTTATTTATCAAAGCCTTATACTTATAATTATCAATTTTGCAACAATAGGTTAATAATCTTAATAATACATATAACTTTTTCTCCCCGGACAAAGTTTCAAAAGAAAGTTCTATGTCATTTTCAGTTCTTTTTACCCCCTTTACAAGATAGTCTACAGACACATTCAGATGATTACTGATTATTTCCAGATATTCAACATTTACCTGATTGCAGCCGGACTCAATCTTTTGTACTGCCTGGGCTGAATCCTTTCTGCCCACTTTCTATTTCATATAAAAATTTTGAAGAAATATCAGCATACTCTGCTAATTCCTCCCTTGTATAATGATTCAGTTCTCTTATATATCTGATTCTTGTTCCTATGAAAGGATTTGTTTCCATTATATTTCCCCCTATCTTTTGTACGATTCATGTATAGTATAAACGGGAAATACCTTTCAACCAACCCATGATTGTACAGAAAAACCGGAACAATAATTCATTTTTTTATTCTGCTTTTTTTCTTTTAAAATACGCTCTGGTTTCTTTCGCAATCACTCCGCTAAGCACAAACAGGGCAATAATGTTTGGTATGGCCATCAATCCGTTAAAAATATCCGCAATGGTCCAGACTGCGGCCACAGTCATATATGGTCCGATAAAAATTGCCAGAATGTACAGCCAGCGATAGACTTTTACCGCTTTCATACTGCCATTAGACAAGTATTCCAGACATCTCTCTCCGTAATAATCCCATCCGAGAATTGTTGTAAAGGCAAAAAATACCAGGCAAATCATCAATATCAGAGCCGATATGTTTGACGGCAGGAAATATAATCCCTGTTGGAATGCCGCTGTTGTCACCTGTACACCTTCTAAACTGGAATCGGCCCATGTTCCCATCATTACAATTGAAAGTCCGGTCATGGTACAGACAATAATTGTATCAATAAATGTACCTGTCATGGTTACAAGTCCCTGACGTACCGGCTCTTTTGTCTGTGCTGCTGCCGCCGCAATCGGCGCAGAACCAAGACCTGATTCGTTGGAAAAAATACCACGGGCCACACCCTTTTGCATTGCTATGGCAATAGAAGCCAAAGCGCCTCCTGCAATTGGCTTTATACCAAAAGCGCCTTTAAAAATTTCTCCCAGCGCCATCGGTAATTTATCAATATTTGCAATAATCAGCACCAGGGCTGCCAGAATATACAACACCGCCATAAAAGGAACAACCACCTCTGAGACAGCCGCGATTCTCTTAATACCACCGATGACAACCAGTCCGACGCATAATGTCAGTACAATGGCTGTAATTACAATCGCTATGGAATATTCCGCTCCAAATAAGTTGACCGTATTGGTCTTTTCAGGATCAAAGAAAGACTGCACTGCCGATGCAATTCCGTTTACCTGCGTAAAAGTACCGATACCAAACAGACCGACACAGGCTCCAAAGAATGCAAAAATCTTTGCCAGCCATTTCCATTTCAGTCCCATTCCGTTTTCTATATAATAGAACGGTCCGCCCAAAACATGTCCTTCCTCATCAATCTTTCTATATTTCACTGCCAGAAATCCTTCCGCATACTTTGTTGCCATGCCAAAGAATGCAGCCAGCCACATCCAAAACAATGCCCCAGGTCCACCTGCCAGCACACCGATTGCCGTGGCAACGCCTACAATATTTCCGGTTCCTATGGTTGCTGAAAGGGCTGTACATAAAGCTCCAAAACTTGTCACTTCACCTTCGCCGTCCTCTTCATTCTGAAACATAAACTTTAATGCTTTCGGTAAATGAAAAACCTGTAACAGCCTTAAACGTAAAGTAAGGTAGATACCTGCTGCCAGGATGAGTACAATTAATGGTACTCCCCACACCAAATTATCTACCTTTGTTAAAAAATTTGTAAATTGTTCCATTTTTTCCTCCTGTCCTTTTGCCTGAGAGATTAACATACCAATTATGATATGCGTACACCTTCGGCGCCTGAGTAAACAAAAAATGTCATCAGACCTCTCCAGTCGCTTGTATTTTATAATATTTCGAATAAATTTGCCTTTCCGCAGTGCAAATCCTGCGAAATGTTTTTATGTCATAGGAACGAAATTTCTATAACATAAAGAAGAAAATACGGACATCGTGATTCCACGTATATGTCCGTATTTTATCTTTGCGTTCATAACGCTTTAATTTTTAAGATTCATTACTTAAGAGTAACTGTTGCTCCAACTTCTTCTAACTGTTTCTTAAGAGCTTCAGCTTCTTCCTTAGAAATTCCTTCTTTAACTACCTTAGGAGCACCGTCAACTACTTCCTTAGCTTCCTTCAGTCCTAAACCTGTTGCATCCTTAACAGCCTTGATAACTTTAACCTTCTGATCACCAACTTCTGTTAACTCTACATCAAATTCTGTCTTTTCTTCTGCTGCGCCGCCTTCTGCGCCGCCTGCTGCTGCAACTACAACGCCTGCTGCTGCAGATACACCAAATTCTTCTTCACATGCTGTTACTAATTCGTTTAATTCTAAAACTGTTAATCCTTTGATTACTTCAATGATTTCTGCTGTTGTCATTGTTTCATTCCTCCTAAAAATAAAAATTTAAAAATTTGTTTCATTCAGGCTCATAAGCCTTTTCCATAATTCCGTTTTATGCTGCTTCTTCGTCTTTTTCAGCTATCTGCTTGATAACACGGGCGAAGTTTGCAACAGGTGACTGTAAAGAACCAAGTAACTTGGAAAGAAGCACTTCTCTTGATGGAATGTTTGCAAGTTTTTTCAATCCTGCTTCATCATAATAAGCGCCATCTACAATACCACCCTTAACTTCCAAAGCTTCAGCGTTCTTTGCGAACTTATATAAAACTCTGGCTGCCGCTGTAGCATCATCTTTGCAGACTGCAATCGCAGTCGGGCCTTCAAGATGCTGAGCTAAATCTTCAAATTCTGTGTCTTTGATTGCAAAGTTAATCATTGTGTTCTTGTATACTTTGTACACAACACCGGCTTCTCTTAACTCTCTACGAAGCTCTGTATCCTGCGCAACAGTAAGTCCACGGTAATCAACTACAACTGCAGTAGCCGCACCATTGAGTAACTCTGAAATCTCTTCTACGATAGGTTTCTTCAACTCTACTTTTGCCATGAATGTCTGCCTCCTTATTTTTTTTAGGTCATAACCTTCATTTCGCCGAATTTATACATTCGCCAAATGCAAATCCTTGTGCAGGCACAAATTTGCACTTGGCTCATCGTGTATAACAAAAAGCCTTTCCGTCCTAAGACAGAAAGGCATAAAGTTTCTTTCTATAAAACTTAATTCCTCGGTAGGCGACAAAATTCTTTTGCGCTTACATTCGTCATCAGAAGATTCTCTCAGGATTTCTTCTCTGACAAATACCTACTGTCTTCGGCAACTGGTCTCAAACCACTTGTGCATATTAGCACAATTCAATTATATTGTCAACAGAATTTCTGCCAACTTCTCTTTTTGCATTCCGCAGGCTTATGCGTTTACAATCTTTGCAACGTTTACCTTTACACCCGGTCCCATTGTGGATGTCAGTGTAATTGTCTTCAGATATGCACCTTTCACAGCTGCAGGTTTTACCTTCAAAATAGCATCCATCAATGCATTGAAGTTTTCTGTAAGCTGTTCTTCCGTAAAGGAAGCTTTACCAACCGGAACATGAACGATGTTTGCCTTATCAAGTCTGTACTCAATTTTACCGGCCTTGATATCTTCAATTGCCTTTGTAACATCCATCGTTACTGTACCTGCTTTTGGGTTTGGCATTAAGCCCTTTGGTCCAAGTACACGACCAAGTCTACCAACAACACCCATCATGTCCGGTGTGGCTACAACCACGTCAAAGTCAAACCATCCGTCATTCTGAATCTTTGGTATCAATTCTTCGCCACCAACATAGTCAGCTCCTGCTGCTTCTGCTTCGTCAGCCTTAGCACCTTTAGCGAAAACCAAAACCTTAACAGTCTTACCTGTTCCGTTTGGTAAAACTACGGCACCACGAATCTGCTGATCTGCGTGACGTCCGTCACAACCGGTTCTGATGTGACATTCTATTGTTTCATCAAATTTTGCAACTGCTGATTTCTTCACTAAAGAAATCGCTTCTTCTGTATCATACTGAACAGCTCTGTCAATGTTCTTAGCTGCATCTGTATATTTCTTTCCTCTCTTCATTTAAACCTCCTCGTGGTAATAACGGATATACCTCCCACGTTTTTCAATTCTTATTTTCGATATAAATCGATTAGTCTTCAACCTTGATTCCCATGCTTCTTGCTGTACCTGCAATCATGCTCATTGCAGATTCAATATTTGCTGCATTTAAATCTTTCATCTTTGTTTCAGCAATCTGCTGTAAATCTGCTTTTGAAATGGTAGCCACAGTTTCTTTTAATGAATTGCCTGCACCTTTTTGAATCTTACAAGCTTTCTTTAATAAAACTGCTGCCGGTGGAGTCTTTGTTATAAAACTAAAACTCTTGTCCTGATAAACAGTGATAACAACTGGAATAATCATTCCCGGCTGATCTGCTGTTCTTGCGTTGAAGTCCTTTGTGAACTGAACGATGTTTAATCCCCATTGTCCAAGTGCTGGACCAACTGGTGGCGCTGGTGTTGCTTTTCCAGCTTCGATTTGCAATTTAATGTATCCTTCTACTTTCTTTGCCATCTTCGGCACCTCCTAAAAATTGTGGTATTATCGGGAACCCCTCCCACTGCTTTGTGTACACCACAAAACATTCTTCTATAAGCACTTAAATATAGATAAGCGCTCACATAAAACTCCTGAGAGTCTTATTTCAATTTTTTTACTTCGGTAAAGTTTAATTCTACCGGAGTTTCTCTACCAAACATGTCCACATTAATTGTGACTGTCTGTCTGGCATCATCGATACGTTTTACCTCTCCGGCTGTACCGGCCCAAACACCTGCGATGACATTTACCATCTCGCCTTCTTCAAAATCAATATTGATTTTTTCATTGGTCTTTACACCCAATGTCATCATTTCTTCTGCTGTGAGCGGAACCGGTTTTGAACCCGGACCTACAAATCCGGTAACACCTCTGGTGTTTCTGACAACATACCATGTGTCATCGTTCATCACCATGTTTATAAGCACATATCCAGGAAACAGTTTTTTTTCAGAAACTTTTCTGACGCCATTTTTTAATTCCACCACTTCCTGTGTTGGAACTGATACTTCTAATATTTGATCCTGAAGTTTTCTATTTTCAATGGACTGCTCGATATTCGTCTTTACTTTGTTCTCATATCCTGAATAAGTATGCACAACATACCAATTTGCTTCTGACATATCATCACCTCTTATTCATTCTTATTATTTCAAAATGTTGTTTAAACCAAACTGTATCAGCTGATCCATCAATCCAATAAGAATTCCCATAATAACCGTGACAATTACAACAACAACAGTCTGTCTGATAATTGATGCTTTTGTAGGCCAGATAATTTTTGAAAACTCAGCTTTCAAACCTGTCCACCAGTTTTTAAAGCCTTTTTCTTTCTTAGCTTCTGCCATAATTTACCTCCTAATGCTTCATTCAGAAACGCTTGTACTCCATCAAAACACAAACTTAAGGTTGAAAAATCCTTTCAGCCTTTTCTCTAAACCGACTATTTCGTTTCTTTATGCATTGTATGTTTCTTGCAGAACTTACAATATTTCTTTGTTTCAATTCTGTCCGGATGTGTCTTCTTATCCTTTGTTGTATTGTAATTTCTCTGCTTACATTCTGTACATTCTAATGTAATTTTCGTTCTCATGAGTTTCACCTCCGCTTTATTCTATCGTAGGTCTTTCTTCTATAATATAGCACATATTTCCGAATAAAATTAGTGCAAAAAAAAAAGACCTCTCTTCTTATGCCCTATTAATATAACACACCCTCAACCAAACGTCAATAAGATTTTCGCGACAGCACAAAGTCATGCAAAACAAAAACTACAAACAGCAATTGTGCTCGCACAAATTGCTGTTTTGTAGCTTTTTGTTTTATAGGGCGTGAGCCCGCGACCGAGATGTAAGATGCTGTGCATCTGTAATCGAGGTTTGCATGACTTTGTTTTTTACGTTTTGTCTCTTCCTCCTGCCACACACATAAAATATACTTTTTCCACGCCCGCCGCTTTCAAAACTTTCGCGCAGGCATCTATGGTGCTTCCGGTTGTATAAATGTCATCCACCAGCAGTACCGAATTTACACCTTTTGCCTTTTCCGGGTTCACACCAAAAGCGTTTTTCAGGTTTTTATACCGTTCTTCTTTATTCAGCCCCTTCTGGGGCTTTGTCTCCCTAAGCCTCTTTATCAAGTCTGTTGCCATTGGAATGTCTGTATACTCTGTCAGGCTTCCTGCAAATTCTTCCGCCTGATTATACCCTCTTCTTTGCTGTTTCTTTTGATACATGGGTACGGGAACAATCATTTTCACTTTCCACTGTCTGAATAATTTTCTATATTTTTTTGCTCCCACATAACCAAAGAAATCGCTGTAGCACCTTTTATTTTTATATTTAAACCGATATAATACCTCTTTCATTTCTTCCTTATAATTAAAAATACATATCCCTCTGTCAAACACGTGATTCACTTCATCACAATCCGTACAAAACAATTTCTCATCGCTTTGCAGCTTTTTTCCACATTTTTCACATTTAGGTTCTCCGATAACTTCTATCTTTCCCATACATTCTCTGCAGATTTTTTCGTGCGGAAAAATCACTCTGCCACAGACCGGACAGACATCAGGAAAAAATATCTTTTCCAATATCTTAATAATTTTTATTTTTCATCCATCTCCTTTTCAGCATTTTCATAATAATTCAGTAAGTGCCATCTTAATCCTGAATATCTCCTGCGTTGGTCTTCATTGGTAATCATGGTGGCAAAGGTTTCTTTTCTTCCTACAATGCAGACACATTTTTTCGCTCTGGTCACCCCGGTATACAGCAGATTTCTGGTCATCAGCATGGATACCCCGGAAACTAATGGCATAATCACTGCCGGATACTCACTTCCCTGCGACTTGTGAATCGTAATGGCATATGCCAGTTCCAATTCTTCCGCCTGTTTTGAATCATAGATCACATATCGATCGTCATCAAAAACGACCTCTATATAATTGGTAGAATTATTTATGACTGTGATAATCCCCATATCGCCATTAAAAATGCCCATACCGCTGTCATAGATTCTGCCGTCGCTGCTTCTCTGTTCCCATTCTAACTGGTAATTGTTTTTAATCTGCATCACTTTGTCTCCTTCCCGAAACAAAGTTCCACCAATTTCCCGTTCGTTCTTATCCTGACTTTCCGGATTCATATATTTTTGTAACTGCTCATTTAATGAATTCACACCCAAAATTCCGCCACGCATTGGCGTCAGCACCTGAATGTCCATTGCATCTGCCCCCACATAATCAGGAAGTTTGGACTTCAGCAGCCCGATGGTGGCATTGAGCGCCATCTGAGCGTTTTCTCTTTCCACATACAGAAAATCCCCCATCTGATTGTCCAAAACCACCTGCTCACCGTTATTTATTTTGTGGGCATTTGTTACAATACCGCTCTCTCCCGCCTGACGAAATACTTTTGTCAGCTTTACAACGCTGAACTGATTGGAATCAATCATGTCCCGCAATACGTTTCCCGGTCCCACACTGGCAAGCTGATTCACATCTCCCACAAAGACAATCCTTGTTCCAATGGTAACCGCTTTTAACAATGCATGCATCAGAAATGTATCTACCATGGACATTTCATCTACAATAATTACATCTGTTTCAAGAGGATTCTGCTCATTCCTTCCAAATCTTGCCTCCACTTCTTCTCTTCCCACACCTTCCGAAGACCCGGTTATCTCCAGCATCCGATGAATGGTCTTTGCCTCATGACCGGTAGCCTCATTCATACGCTTAGCCGCACGACCCGTGGGGGCGGCAAGACTCACATCCATGCCGTCCGCCTCAAACATCTGTATAATCGCATTAATAGTAGTTGTTTTTCCTGTACCCGGACCACCGGTAATGACTGACACACCATGATTTTGCGTTTCCACAACCGCCTGTCTCTGCAGTTCATCCAAATGTACACCGGTCAGTTTTTCTATGGTATCCAGTTTAACGCCCATAATGTATTCATCTTCCGGATTGGAAATGTTTAATTCCAATAACATTCGGGCAATATTTAATTCCGTATAATAAAAGGTAGACAAAAATACGGCTTCTTTTCCGTCGATGTGTTTTAAAATAATTTTTTTATCCAAAACCAGTTCCGTAAAACAGTTATCCAATAAATCCATATTGTAACTTCCGTCTGCACTTAAATACTGGTCTCTCAAACCGAGCAGATTTACCGTCGTTTCTACCAATTTATCTTTTGGTAAATATGTATGCCCCGCACCTGAAGCCTCCGACAGTGCATAGCACATGCCACTTTTAATGCGAACCGATGCATTCACTTCCACCCCGGCTCTTCTGGCAATCTCATCTGCGGTTTTAAATCCGATACCTGTCACTTCATCTGCCAGACGATAAGGATTGGATTTTATCACGTCATATACACCTGAACCATATAATGTGTAAATCTTATTACTCAATGTGGGGCTAATTCCATATCCCTGAAGAAAAATCATCACATCCCGCATGTCTTTTTTTGCTTCAATCTGTTCACAGATACTCATTGCCTTTCTCATGGTAATTCCCCGGATTTCCGCCAGGCGTTCCGGCTCTTCCTCCACAATTCTCAGAGTATCTTCCCCAAATTTGTCCACAATCCTCTCTGCAAGCACCGCTCCCAGACCTTTTACCGCACCGGAACCTAAATATTTCTTTAAAGACATTTCATCCGTGGCCGGAACGACTTTATACGACAGTACTTTTATCTGTTCCCCATAAATATCATGGAACACTTCCTCTCCTTCTATATCGATATATTCCCCCTCGGAAATATATCCGAAATTTCCGGTACACTTTATTTCTTTTTTTCCATAGGAAAGGGTGAGTACCGTATATCCGTTATCTTCATTTCTGTATGTTATGCTTTCTACATATCCGCTGATTGATTTCATTTTTCCTCTTATCTCCCTGTATTTCTTCAAAGAGTTTTTGCCGTGTCTATTTTGTACAAACACAATTCACTTCCCAAGTTTTTACCACATAATAAGGCTGCCCATCAAAATCGGACAGCCTTATTTTATGGCAGTAAATCTGCCCTCTTTGTTATTTTACCTTTTCTGTCTGTTCTGCATCAATATATTCCAGATACTGACCTGTGCCAATGGCAACTGCCGTCATCGGATCTTCCGCCGTCATCGTATTAATACCGGTTTTTGCCTCAATCAGCTCGTCCAATCCGTGCAGCAGACATCCTCCGCCTGTCAGAACGATTCCCCGAACGGCAATATCTGCCGCCAGTTCCGGTGGCGTCTGCTCCAACACCCTGTGCACCGCTTCCACAATACTTGTCGTAACATCACTTAACGCTTCTTCTGTTTCTTCGGAAGTGATTTCTATGGTTTTTGGAAGGCCGGTCACCAGATTCCGTCCCCTGACTTCCATCTTCTGATTTTCGGATTTGTTATAACATGTACCGATACCAATTTTGATTTCCTCAGCAGTTCTGTCTCCTATAAGAAGATTATGTTTCTTTCTCATATATCTGACAATGGCCTCATCAAAATCATCACCGGCCACTTTCACGGATGTGCTGACAACTGTTCCTCCAAGAGATATCACGGCAATATCTGTTGTTCCACCGCCAATATCTACAATCATATTTCCACACGGCTTTTTAATCTCTATTCCTGCACCGATAGCCGCTGCCAATGGTTCTTCCACCACAAAAACTTCTCTGGCGCCCGCCTGAAAAGCTGCATCCTGAACTGCTTTTGTCTCTACTTCCGTGGCACCGCTGGGAATGCATACACAAATACGTGGTTTTTTATATGAACGCTTTCCGACAGACTTTTGGATAAAATAGCGAATCATCTGCTCCGTAACAGAATAATCTGATATAACTCCCTGCTTCAAAGGCCTTACCGCCACAATATTTCCCGGTGTACGGCCAATCATCAGTCTTGCTTCTTCTCCCACCGCCTTGATTTTTCCGGTGTCTCTGTCGATGGCTACTACGGATGGCTCCTTTAAAACCACACCTTTTCCTTTGATATATACCAGTATACTTGCCGTTCCTAAATCTATTCCAATATCTGTGTTAAACATTTGTTACTCCTTTGGTCATTCTGTTTTTTGATATGCTATTATATCTTTTAGAATATCCATACTACACTAAAGTATAACAATTTTTTGTCATTCTGTATATGTTTATTTTTGATTTTTATACCAAAACTTTCCTATTTTGTCGGCAAATAATTTATTAAATTTTATTATTTTTTATTGTTTTCGTCAATTTTCGATTTATTTTACAATTTGTTAATAATTTATTAACATTTGTATTTTATAAAATAATTGTACCACTTAAGTGGTGCACATAGTTTGTATACGTCATACCCTATAATGGCGTATTTTAAGTTTTTCATACTCAACCTAGTGGGTGAAATTCCCACTAGGTCCCCCGAAATCAACAGCCTTGAGTGAATCGCTCAAGGCTTTTCTAATGCCCTTAGAAAATTTACGTATCATCAGAAACTTGCGCTTCTGAACTTTCTATACTATAAAAGTCTTTCAAGCTTCTAATGATACGAGGATTTCTACATCTTATTTTCTTTTACCTTCCGATATTTTTCTTTGGTAGCCAATCCTCCCCGTATATGCCGCTCACTTTTATTCTTCTCCAAAACATCTCTTACCATTCCAAACATGGACGGATTAATATGTGGAAGCCGCTCCGAAACATCTTTATGTACGGTACTCTTACTGATTCCGAACTGTTTTGCACAATTTCTGACAGTTGCCTTATTGTTAATTATGTATTTCGCACTTTCCAGTACTCTCTCTTCAATATATGCTTTCAAAAAAACCTCTGCATAAAACACACTTTGTACATTCTATGCAGAAGGATTTTCTGTTATACCCTGTGAATGGTTAGGCGTTATATTTTACATCAAGCGTTCCTGTCCAAGTTTTGAGGTTCCCCTTGTAGCCGACCTTTACACCATTTTTCTCTTTACTCCAATCGATATTATGTATTCGTGTAACCTGAGCCAATGTTTCAATTTTAACTTCTGATTTATTTTTTTCTTCATTTCCTTCTGGATGGGTCATTTCATAAACATATAACAGTCTTTTCAAAGCTTTGAAACGTTGTAAAGTATATACAGAAATCAATAATTTTGACATAAACGTTGATAAATACCTCTTTTTTTCTTGTAAAAATAACAATCGCAACAAATGAGGAGGCAGAAAATCAACTCCTGATTTTCTGCCTCCCTGTTGAATATTTTTGCTTTTTGATACAGCATGCTGTTACTTTTTTATTTTAATATTTCTAACTCTTTCATCAGTTTTTCACGGTACTCTTTATCTTCCGCTATTCGAACAATATCCTGATTCCGTCCCTGCTCTGCCAGCTTTAATATAAGTTCATTCATTTCTTTCGTACCGCGGTCATAGCCTTCCATTTCGCCGCGGTCATAGCCTTCTTTATACTTATCTCTCAGTTCCACATATAACGACATATACTCTCGCCTCCATCTGACATTATCTCTGGCTTCCACAACTTTCTCGTCAATCCTTTTTGCCAAAACTTCTTTCGGTTTTTTGCCATCCATATATGATAACAAATCTCTCAACGTACTGCTGATATTGCCATGTTTTCCCTTTGTATTTAGAAAAATTTTCTTTGTCTCATCCTTTAATCTCAATTCTGAAACTTCCTGACATTGATTCTCAAATGTATAAACGCATTCTCCTTTTCCAAACAAATCAAAGGTACATATAAAGATTACAATACTTGTTTTAAGTGTATCATAATCCTCACCTTTTTCAAGCAGATTTAAATCAATCACACTTTGATAATATCTTGATCTTTTAGGAATATTTCCTGTATTCTCCGACTGCATTTCCAAATTATATACCGTATGTTCCTCATCTTCTACATAAATATCCATTCTTATTCCTTTGGAACGGCCGGTTATTTTCAGCGTTTCTTCATAATCCAGATACTCTATCTTTTTTATTTTAATTTGCAATATTTCTTCCAACACCGGCTTACAAATCTTTTCATCCCGCATGATTTTTGAAAACATAAACGCATCGGTTATATTCAGTTCTTCATATTTCTTTTCTATTATAATCACTTCCTCCTTCTGCTATACTCATGCTGTATCTAAAGAACAGTATAACAGAAGGAAGTTTGTTTGTATATACTTTTCGTTGCTTTTATCATACTTTTAGTTGTCTTATCTCTAAGTTTCCATGGCGGTGTTTCTGAGCCATTCCTTTTCGTCTTCCGTCAAATATATCTCCAACGCCTCATAAACCCGTCTGTTATACTGATTTAACAACTCCTTTTCGGTCTCACTTAACATTTCTTCGTCAATCAGTTCCCGGTCATAAGGCACCAATGTCAGCGTTTCAAACTGAAGAAAATCTTTATATTTTTTACTTTCCTGACATAAAATCAGATTTTCAATACGAATGCCAAACTGGTTTTCCAGATAAACACCCGGTTCATTGCTGGTAATCATCCCTGGCAAAAGAGAGACATTCAACGCCGGATTATTTAATATCCTATAACGTATGGCATTGGGCGGTTCATGCACGCTCAACAGATATCCTACCCCATGTCCGGTTCCGTGATTGTAATCCATCCCCATATCCCACAAAGGTTTTCTTGCCAGTAAATCCAGAGAAACTCCGCTGCATCCCTCCTTAAATACTGCCACAGCCAAATTCAAATGTCCTTTCAATACAGCCGTATACATTTTTCTCATTTTATCCGTAACAGTTCCAAGACTGATTGTTCTGGTAATATCGGTTGTACCCTCCAGATAATGTCCGCCGGAATCGATTAAGACAATCCCCTCCGGCAAAACATCGTAACAACTCTCTTTTGTGGCGCTGTAATGTACGATGGCACCGTGATCCTGATATCCCACAATAGGCGCAAAACTAGGTCCCACATAACTTTTCGCCATTCCTCTGAAATGCTCCAATTTATCTCCCAACATCATTTCATCCATTGGGATTTTCCCCACATTTGATTTCAGCCAAAAGATAAATTTTGTCATGGCAATACCGTCCAGCAGATGAGCTTTCTTCATGTTGGTAATTTCCGTATCATTTTTTATTGCTTTCATGGTCAGCGCCGGAGAGAAATGATTATAAATTTCATTTTCCTGTTTCAACAGATTGACGATTTTAAAGTTTGCCGACGAAAAATCCAGCCAGACTTTTTTGTTCTTTATCTCAGAAAGTCTCCGGTAGATATCCTCATACGGTCTCACATCAATCTGATTTTCTTTTAAATATCCAGCAATCTGATTATCTACCTCTTCTTCCTGAACAAAAAGAGTCATTTTCTCTTGTTCGACAATCATAAAAGATAAAAATACCGGCGTGCAGGCAATATCATCTCCCCTCAAATTCAACGTCCACGCAATATTTTCAAGCACTGTTTCAACCAAAATATCGCAGCCTTTATCCGCCATTTCTTTACGAATATCTTTTATTTTCTCCGCTGTTGTTTTTCCTGCATAAACTTCATCCAGTCTCCATATTTTGCGGCAGGACAACGCCGGTCTGTCCGGCCATATGTCTCCCACCAAATCCATATCGCATATTACTTTTACACCATTCGGCAGACCGGTTTCTTCCTGCATCCCGGCCGTCATGCATCTGCCGTCAAATCCGACGGTAACCGTACCGTCACATTTCTCCATATAAGTTTGAATATACTCTCTGATAGAAGGGGTATCTTTCTCCCCTTCTCGCATTAGAACATAGTCTTCCGGCAACTGTTTCTCTGCCTGCACAAAATATCTTCCGTCCGTCCACAGGCACGCCTCCACCGAGGTAATCACTGCCGTACCTGCCGAACCGGTAAAGCCGCTGATATACTCTCTTGTTTTAAAATAATCTGCCACATACTCCGAACCATGAAAATCACAAGTAGGCACAATATAAATGTCTATACCGGATTCTGCCATTTTTTCTCTCAAATTTTTCAGTCTTTTTTCAACCGTCATTCCAAGCCTCCCTTGCTTCTGCACACGATTTATTCTGCATCTTATTTTTTATCCTTCCGGTTTATTATCATTCAAATTTATTTTTCATTCGGAACTTTTCCTGCCTGTTTATTATCACTTCAACTTATTTTTCACCTGAAACTTTTCCTGCCTGTTTATTATCACTTCAACTTATTTTCCCCCCCCGAAACTTTTCCTGCCTGTTTACCACATAAATTCCTGCGCATACCAGCAGCAGGGCGATAAGAGTCTGCCATCCCATCTGGCTGTCTTCCCGCAACAAAATATAGGATAGCAGTACGCCAAATATAGGATTCATAAACTTGTACACAGACACTTTGGACACGTTGTTGTGTTTTAGCAGGATACTCCAGATGGTATATGCCGCCGCCGAGATAAATCCCATATAGAGAATCAGAATCCATGCGCTGTAAGAGATGCTCTGCAATCTACCTCCCATCAAATATCCCAAAGCCGCCATGACCACGCCGCCGCAGAAAAACTGATACCCACTTAACATAACCACATCCGTGTCTTTTGAAAATTTTTTAATATAGGCTGCGGAAAAGGCCGAGGACACTGCCGATATCAGTATCATTCCTTCTCCCAGAAAACTGACATTGAAATCCATTCCTTTTCCACTTGTATTTACAATGATAATTCCCACAAATCCCAACAATGTACCAAACATTTTCTTTGCAGTCAGTTTCTCCTGTCCAAACACAAGGCAGGAAATCAAAATGGTAATAAACACCGCCGAACCGGTAATAATAGAAGATTTCACTCCTGTGGTATGTGCCAGTCCGATATAAAAAGGCACATACTGTAAAATGGTCTGAAACAGACTGAGGGTGGCAATTCTTGCCGGGCGTGAAGGTCTGATAAACTTTCTTTGTATCAGACTGAATGTTATGATAACCATCAGACCTGCCAGTGCAAATCGGATTCCGGCAAACAAAATCTGGGATGCCGTCTCACCACTTTCTATCTGAAATAATCGATAGCCGATTTTAATACATGGAAATGCTGAACCCCAAAGCAGGCAGCAAAACCCTGCCAGCAAAATAACGACCGGCGTCCACGATAATTTATTTTTACTCACACTTTCCTCTTTCCTGCACCACCAGTTTTGGTGCATCCTTACTTTCCATCACTTTTTTCAGATAAGCAAAACTTATCTCCCGGTATTTTGTCAATGTCTCCTTCCGAAAGTTCTTCTGCATGATTCTGCTTTTCATATAAGTTTCATCAAATAACTTTCCCGACTGAAAATCTTTTATCATCAGCTCCGGTTTTCTGTCAATAAAATAAATCTCATCTGCCATATAGAGAAACCTGTCAGGAATGGTATGTTTCACGGCAATCCCTGTAATTTTCTTAAAATAAGGATTGGCACTCTCAAATCTTTTTAAATTGGTGGATGTATAAACATCTATGCCCTTTTCCAACAGCATTTCCACCACATCATACACATATCCCTGCTGCCTGACTTTCATTCCCATCTCATCCATTACCACCAGATCCGGATTTTGTTTCAATATATCATCAGGTTTTAAACGGATTCTCCCCTGATGATCCAACTTTATTCCATTGTCTTCTAAATTTTTTGTTACATCCCGATGACCGTCGTGCAGAAAACCTACCACAACGTTCCTGCCCTTCGCTTTTTCCTCCATGGCTTTTTCTACCATGGCATAACTTTTTCCTGCGCCCGGTGTGTAACTGGTAAAAATTGTCAACATTATATTACACCTCGTTTATTGCTTTGTAACGATTCATCCTTCTCGTTTAACGGTACTGCCTGCTTAATCTGGCGATTTCCTCCTGAAACTTTTCTACAACATTCGCAGGGCCTAAAATCTTTGCGCCTTCTCCCAGTCCCATAACCCAGCCGAAAAACATATTACTCACACTGACCCTGACATTGATTGTAAACGTATTCTCATCTTGGGGCACAATCATCACATCCTGTCCAAACTTATCTATGACCACGCCGATAAGCCGGTTGTTAAATTGGATTTTCACATTCTGCTCATCTCCGGTAAACATATTAAAAACCTTTTTGGCATAAATTGCCATATCAAATGCCTGAAACTGCTCTTTTCCATCCCGCGGAATATTTAAGCAGGTAATCTTCCGCATCTTATCTACCCTGTAATGTTTGATGCAGTGATTCTCCCCGTCAAATGCCACCATATAATAATTCTCGTCATCCCACATTAATGCCCACGGACTGATGTTGGTTTTGTGTCCGTTTTCTCTGATTTTCATCTCTTTTTTCAACGTCCATTCATAGTAATCAAACTGTATTTTACTGTTATGATTAATGGCATAATTCAAATAGTCAATATTAATATAAACATTATCATAATTTGTCTTCACCCGATTTGCCACATAAACCTGCCTCTGCAGTTCTGCCGCCTGATATCTGCTTGCCTGACTTTCTATTTTTTTGATTAATTCGTTGGAACGTTTCTGCGAAATAAACTTGGATGCCTGAACCGCATCCACCAGCAGCTTTAACTCCGGCAACTCAAAATCCCTGCTGATTAAAGAATAGTGATATGTTCGTCCTTTTTTGTTTCCCTGAATTTCATATCCGTAATCCGTCAGGTTATCTATATCTGTATATATGGCTCTTCTCTCCGCCTTAACTCCTCTGGCTTCCAGTTCCTCTAAAATCTGCACCATGGTAATCCCATGGTCTTCGTCTGTGTTCTTCTTTAAGATATCCAGCAGCGCCAGTAACTTTTGTTTCTGATTCTCAGACTTTGACATTCTTTTTTCTCCTACGTTATGTAAACTTGTTAATAACTTCTGATTGTATCCGTCTCTTCTTCGCCGGTATTTTCTATCGATCTGATAATAACATAATAACTGTAATTAGCATTCACCTTTATTTCCACTCTGTCTCCCACTTTATGCCCCATAAGCGCCGCACCTATAGGCGATTCGCTACTGATTCTTCCCTTTATGGAATCACCCCGCATTGTACTGACAATCTTAAAACGTTCCGTTTCATCATCTTCCTCAAAATAAACCTGAACCGTCTTATTTAACCCTACTTCATCGCTCTTTGATTCATCGGAAATAATGGTAGCCGTTTTTAGAACTCTCTCCAAATATCTAATTCGACTTTCATTTCTATTCTTATCTTTCTTTGCCGCATGATACTCAAAATTTTCGCTTAAATCTCCATGAGCCCTCGCTTCTTTTACTGCCTCCAGCGCCTCTTTTCGCACCACTAACTTTCTATATTCTATTTCTTCTTTCATTTTTTCCACATCACTTTTTGTTAATTTCATAAACTCCTCCAGACATATCCAAACTTTGTATCTCTCACATTTTTACACAATTTTATAAAGCCACTCCACCTGACCCGGTAGTGTGGCTTTGTATCTTTTATTTTCTGTCTTCAACCTTTTCATAATCTAAGTAACCACAATTACTTACATATGCCGGTCTGATGATTTTATCTGCATTGACCAATTCCTCAATGCGGTGTGCACTCCATCCCACAATTCTGGCGATGGCGAATATCGGTGTAAACAGTTCTTCAGGAATGTCCAGCATACTGTAAACCAGTCCACTGTAAAAATCCACGTTTGCACTGACACCTTTATACATTTTGCGTTCTTCCCCGATGACCTCCGGTGCCAAATGCTCAATCATGCTGTACAGAGCAAAATCTTTTTCCCGCCCTTTGTCAATGGCAAGCTTTTCAACAAACGATTTGAAAATTTCTGCTCTCGGGTCGGAAATCGAATATACGGCATGTCCCATACCATAAATCAGTCCTTTTCTGTTAAAAGCCTCTTTGTTCAAAATCTTTCTAAGATATTCCTTGACCTGTTCCTGATCTGTGATATCTGATACATTCTTTTTAATATCTTTAAACATTTCCACCACCATAATATTGGCGCCGCCATGTCTCGGTCCTTTTAATGAGGACAATGCCGCCGCAATGGTGGAATATGTATCCGAGCCTGACGAAGTAACCACTCTGGTGGTAAAAGTAGAATTATTCCCGCCGCCATGTTCCATATGAAGCACCAATGCCAAATCCAACACCTTCGCCTCTAAATTCGTATATTTTTTATCCGGCCGCAGTATCCGCAAAAGATTTTCACTGGTTGACAACTCCGGTTTCAATCTGTGTATGTAAAGACTTCGGTTTTTCTTGTAGTGATTATATGCCTGATACCCGTACACTGACAACATCGGAAATAATGCGATTAATTGAACACATTGGCGAATCACATTCTCCAAAGAGGTATCTGAAACATTTCTGTCATAAGATGCCAGTGTGAGTACACTTTTCGTCAGGGAGTTCATAATATCTGAACTTGGCGCTTTCATAATCACATCTCTGACAAAATTGGTGGGAAGTCTTCTGGATACAGATAGCATCTCCTGAAATTCTTTTAATTCTGTTTCATTTGGAAGTGTTCCAAACAGCAATAGGTATGCCACTTCCTCAAATCCATATCTGTTTTCTCCCATGAAGCCTTTCACTAAATCTTCAATCATATATCCTCTATAGTACAGTTTTCCGGGAGCCGGAACACTCTCTCCGCCTACCATCTGGGAAGACTCAATTCTGGAAATGTTGGTAATACCTGTGACAACACCTTTTCCATTTAAATCTCTTAATCCTCTTTTCACTCCATACTCAGCAAACAATTCCTTTTTTACACTGTCATTCTTTCTGCAAATCTTACTGTACTTTTCCGTAAAATTTCTAACATCCTCTCTCTTTAACGTCATATATGCCTCCTCTACTTCTTATATATGTTCACACATTACCTGCACGCAGAAATGTTCTCAGGCAAAACACTCTCCGTCCTTAAATTTGCCGCACGTATTAATAAATAAAATTGATTGCATCATGAACTACTTGAAAGTCCACAATGGCTCTACCCGGTTCTTTTTCGCCGTCCAGCGACCAGTCAATATCTGTACAGTCTGTAATTCTTGCAGAAGTAATCTGCTCCAATGTGATTTTCCCGGTAAATTTTTGTGTCAGCACCTTGACAATCAGTTCCATAAATTCAAAAAAGTTTTTAGGAAATTCAATCAGCATCAGTTCAAATAATCCGTCGTTAAACTGCACCGGTTCTTTGTCAAGGCTCATTATCCCCCCTACCTTTGTGGCATTGTTGATGGCGGCAAAAATATATTTTCCTTCGTATATTTTATTTTCCAATTCTATCTTTAATTTTAATCTTCTGATATGAAACAATTCTCTAAAACCATGCAATATATAAGCAAAATGTCCGAATTTGTTTTTCATTTTCTGCGGCGTGGTATAAGAAGTTTTCGTAAAAATACCTGCTGAAGCCGTATATACAAAAAAACGACCGTTGAATCTGCCCAAATCCAAAGGCTTTGCCTTCGTCGATACAATAAACTCTGCCTCCTCTTTTGGATTGGATTTCAGCCCCAGACTGGTGGCAAAATCATTGGTAGAACCTGCCGGAATATAGCCCAGCGGAGTGGTAACCTGCCCTTCAATCATTCCCTGAATTACCTCATTCAGTGTGCCGTCTCCTCCCATACACACAATCAGATCTACTTTCTCGCCAAACTCTCTTGCAATATTGGTTCCATCCAATCTTTTTCTGGTATATTTGATTCCTACTTTATATCCTGCATTTTCAAATACTTCCACAGCATCAGCTATATAATCCTTATTTTTCTTCATTCCTGCTTTTGGATTAATGATAAACAAAAGTTTCTTCATAATGATACTCCTTCGTATTCAAACAATTCTACAAAATACCTATACTTTATTATATGAAACAAAATTGAACAATTTGTTAACATGACTGTTGTTTCTTTGCCGCAAAAAAGGTTCCCACCTGATGTCCTTCCAGTGCTTTATAAATATTTTCCGGTTCCATTCCGCTCATGACGATGGTATCGATTCCCGCTTCCGTGGAAATCTGTGCCGCCTGAAGTTTTGTTACCATACCGCCGGTGCCAAACTTTGAACCTTTTCCTCCTGCTATCTGAAACAGTTCCGGCGTGATTTCATCTACCACCGGTATGATTCTGGCATATTCATCTTCTTTCGGATTCCCATCATATAAGCCGTCGATATCCGTCAGTATCAAAAGTGCGTCTGCCTTGATTAATTTGGCAACAATGGCAGACAGACTGTCATTGTCTCCATATAAAATTTCTTCGATTGCCACTGCATCATTTTCGTTAATAATAGGAATGGCTCCCATCTTAAATATTTCTTCAAAGGTATTGACCAGATTTTCCTTGCATTCCGGATTTTCCACATCTCTTTTCGTCATAAGAAACTGACCTGTTGTATGACCGTACTCGCCAAACATTTTATCATACATAAACATCAGCTCGCACTGCCCCACCGTAGCCGCTGCCTGTTTTCCTGCTGTGGTAGTAGGTCTCTCTTTCAGCCCCAGTTTTCCCGCACCTACACCAATAGCTCCTGACGTAACCAATGCCACTTCTTTTCCTGAATTTATGACGTCAGATATGACCGTTACCAGTCTTTTCATTCGTCGGATATTTGCTTTCCCCGTATTATGTGCCAGCGTGGAGGTTCCGACTTTTATTACGATACGCTCCACATGATTTAATGTTGCCATGTCCTATCTCCTTTGTTTTTTCCATAGATACTATTTTAAAACGACACAGAACATTTGTAAACCTATAATTATCCTGCATTGGCAAATATACCAATCACATGGGAATGTTTCGTAAATAGAAAACAATCACAAAAGAGGCTCACGGAAGATTATATTTCATTTTTAAAATGAGACTTAAATCCCTCGCCAAATACCTCTTTCGCCGAAGATACAATCATAAAAGCCTGTGGGTCTACTTCTTTTAAAATATTTCGCACTTTCGGCAATGTCTGTCGCCGCATCACGCACATAATAATCTCTGTAGACACATTGCTGTAAGCCCCCATTCCTTCCATCATCGTCACGCCTACGTCCAGTTCCTGCATCATCCGCACGGCGATAATCTTTCTTCTGTTACTGATGATGTAGACCAACGTAGCTTCATCTCCTCCGTATATGGCTTTATCCATCACGATAGAAGACACATAGATAGCGATGGCCGCAAACAGTGCCACCTCAATATTATGAAATGCCAGCGCTGAAGCCACCAATACCACCACGTCCATCAACATATATATCTGGCCCGTTCTCATATGTGGTTTTTTCTGTTTGACAATTTTTACAATCACGTCCATTCCACCGGTGGTTGTCTCCATTCGAAACATGACACCCATGGCTACTCCAAACAGACCGCCGCCAATAATGGAAGCCAGCATCATATCATCTGTTATGGAAGTTATGCCGGTTAATGCAGGTAATATATCAATCACTACAGAAGAAACAATCAATGTATAAATGGTTGATAAAACAAACCGGATTCCAAATTTCCATGCTCCCAATATCATAATCGGAACGTTAATAATTAAAATCAACATACCAACTCCCGGCAAAAACGGAAATACCTCTTTTAAAATAATGGCAATACCGGATACTCCCCCCGGAGCCAACTGGTTTGGATTGAGGAAAAATGCAATGCCTATGGCATATACAACAGATGCTAATGTGATAACCGCATATCTTCCTAAAAATTTTAATACTCTATTATTTTTTAATTCTTTCATTTTGTGTCAAATCTGCTCCTTTCCGTTATATCTTTACTTTACCACGATAAAATCTCTTTAAAACAGATATAACTTATCATTAGGATATCCTTTTCTCACAATTCAATCCTTCTGATAAGTTATATACTTGCCTTTATTTTATATAAAATTGCAAATTATCCTCACAAAATATGGGATATTACATTTCATCATCTCCCGGCAGTTCTGCTGTTGGCACACTACATGCCGTCGGATTGATAGAACATTCCGCACATCCTCTGATGACAGATTTATCTTTCTTTATATCCTGCTGTCCATTGACTACTTCATTTACTTTTACATTAATATGTCCGTCGCCCTTTGACATATTGCCATCCAGCATCGCCACAATATCATCTATCATTTTTTCTTTATCCATCATATCCTCCTGTTCTCTATTATATCAATAACATCGAAATTTATCTTCCGTTTGAGTATAACAGAAAATTGATTATCCGTAAACCGTTCCTTTAAGGTCTGCGTTATATAATAATTAAAAGCAGTAAATCGTTTTCATTATAAGAAAAACACCTGAAAGGTTGTTAAAAAACTTTTCAGGTGTTTTATATGTATGATGTTAATTTACTTTTTTAGTAAAGTCCTGTCCAGCCGTTATCTTCATTTGCTGACTCACCTGTAAATGTATCAAGGATGCTAGGACTTGTTGTGATCACGTCTTTCGTGTCAAATTCCACCACTTCAGCCTGTGGGCTGTTATAAAATTTCTTCATGCTAACCTCCTTATTTGATAAATGAATCAATGGTTGACTGATACTCTTCCGCAATTCCTATATAGCCTGCAGCTTTTACTGCTGATGCTACCTGGCTGATGCTTCTTACCGGTCCCATACTTGAGTAAACCGTTACGGCATCTCCGTTTTCATAGTTGATGGTCACATAAGCTCTTGCAGTAAAGTTTCTGATGTAGTTTGACTCTACTACATCACAGATGGAACCACAGTATGTTCCGACAGTGTCCTGATACCAGCCGCTGTTTACAACGTCCAGTTTTGTGTAATCACTGGTAAGGGTTAAGTCTGTTCCTTTTGCCTCGTAAATATCGTTGGCTGTAATCAGTGTTCCTTCTGTGATGGCATTAGATGCCACTGCATCCATGTTGTCAGATAAAACTGTTGACTGGAATCTGATTCCTGCTGTTCCGATATAACGGATTCCTGCGCCGTCTGCCATCGTCACGGACAATTCATTGACAGATGTAAATACCATGTCAGTTTCTACTGTAACTTCTGAATTTGGTGCATACATCTTTCCGTCACAGAAGTATCCGTATGCAGCATTACCCAGTGTTACTTTATCACCTGACATCTCTGCAGGTTCTCCATCTACTGTTACTGTATATGTTGGTGCAGGTTCCGGTCCGACTACTTTAATTACAAACGGAGCCACATTGCTTCCTACTGCCGTAATTGTAAAATATTTCGTTTCTCCCGGCTGTGCTTCAACCATTGCCTGGTTAATATATATACAGTCAGCACCGATATATACCTGTGTGTTTCTTGCATCTTTTGCATTGATGTACTCTGTATCTCCAATGATAACACTTGACGCATTACTTCCTGTTGTAACAAATCCAAACACGGCAAGGTCTTTAAATGCCGTATTCACTCTGTTCCAATCCGGAGTACCATTATTATAAAATCCTCTAAGTCCGGCATTTCCCATATTTTCAACAGAAGAAGCATATACTGTTGAACCGTTTACGGATGTTCCTTGCAACTGCGTCCACTCTGAAATGGTCTCCGGGTCAATAGAAGTATCTTCTACTTTTTTTGTAGCATCCGGTTCTAATGGTGCCTCCACTTTAATTGCAAAGGTTTTCATTGTACCATCATTCATTACGATTGTTACCACGTTCTGTTCTTCCGTAAATACTTCTGTGGATATTTCAACGCAGTCACCGTCATTGTTAAATACGATGGAATGATTTTCATATTTATTTCCGTTTACCCAGATTTTTTCTACATTCGTCTGTTTAAAAACAAATGCAGATGCCTCTCCCAAAATACAATTTACACGGTCACCGTGGTAAGGCGCCTTGGAATGCGGTGCATAAATTCCCCACCAGACACCTGTATCCAAACCATGTGTTCCATTAATAGAGTAAGCATTTTCTAAAACAGAACCTTCCTTTGCTTCCAATGTAACCCAGGAACTTGTATCAACTTTTGAAAGATCATGTTCCTCCGGTGCTTCTTCCGGAACTAATTGCACTTCTATCGTGTTGTTCGTAATCGTAATCTCTTCGCCTTCTTCATTCAATGCTTTAATGATTACCGTATATACCTGATTTTCCTCTACGGAAATGTCCAAACGTGTATCAGATACCGGGGTTTCCGTGCCGTTAACAGATACTACATAACTTACTGCACCTGTAATGGCACTCCACGAAACAGTTGCAGTATCTGTTCCATAAACAACGGAAACTGCCGCATCAAAGTTCTGGGAAACTTCCTTGAAAAAAGTAAATGTGTTATTGGTAACCTCAATCTCACTACCCTCTGCATCGTATACTTTGACAATAAAATTATAGGTCTTACCTTCTTCATATGAGAACTGCTCCCAGTCTCCGGCAGTTTTTGATACCAATACATCCTCTGTATCAGCATCAATGATGTCATAACGTGCAGCTCCTGCAATTGCATCCCATTTTAAGAAAAGCAGTTTATTTGCCTCATCAATTCTGTCCTGTCTCAAATTTAAGTTCGTATTGATTACCTTTTCAAATTCAACTGCATTTGATGTTCCCTGTGCTACTACCGTTCCATCTTCTGCAAGATACTGAACCACAATCACGAAATTTCCACCATCCGCAACGTTTAATGATGAATCTTTTGTGTGCGTAACAGTATCTAATGCCGTTCTGTCATCTTTATTGTTAGCAGTTGTCCAACACCATCCGTTTGCTGCCGCTGCATAATGATTTTCGTCAAGGACAATCTCATCTGCTTTGCACAAATAAAACGCAAGTGTGGCATAATTTCCATCAGGATTGTTCTCTGTAATCTGTGTCCATCCTTCCGGTTTTGTCCAGTTGGCATCTAAACCATTACCATCAGCTCTTTTTGTAGCTGTAACTGTAACTTCCACTGGATCATCTGCCTTTGCCGTGGTGTGATACACTGTAACTGATGTAGCAATCATGGCAAGTGATAACACCACCGAAAGAACCTTTTTAAAAGTCTTATTCATGTTAAATGTTCCTCCTTACTTTTTTTACATTTTTATGATAACATACCAATTTTTACAATACAATCACACCTGCTTATAAAACAAATTTTATTTTTTCATACCTATAAAAATCTTAAAAGTTCCTTTTTCCCTTTATTTATACTGTGTTTTTAGATGTTTTAATAAATAAAAATGATTTTATTGACTTTTTATTACCGATTTTTCAACGAAAAAAGCACCCGGATTTTTCTTCCGGGTGCCTGTCATTTGCCTTTAATTCAATTCATGTATATGCGACTATACATACCCACTTTTTAGTAAAGTCCTGTCCAGCCATTATCTTCGTTTGCTGATTCACCTGTAAAATCATCAAGGATGCTAGGACTTGTTGTAATCACATCTTTTGTGTCAAATTCTACCACTTCAGCCTCAGGGCTGTTATAAAATTTCTTCATGCTAACCTCCTTATTTGATAAATGAATCAATGGTTGACTTGTACTCTTCCGCAATTCCTGCATAGCCTGCTGCTTTTACTGCTGATGCTACCTGGCTGATGCTTCTTACAGGTCCCATACTGGAGTAAACGGTTACGGCATCACTATTTTCATAGTTGATTGTCACATAAGCTCTTGCGGTAAAGTTTCTGATGTAGTTTGATTCTACCACGTCACAGATGGAACCACAGTATGTTCCCACTGTTTCATTATACCAGCCGCTGTTTGTCACATTTAATTTGGTATAATCACTGGTAAGAGTCAATTCTTCTCCCTTTGCCTCGTAAATATCGCTTGCCGTAATCAGTGTTCCTTCAGTAATGGCATCCGAAGCTACTGCATCCATGTTGTCAGATACAATACTTGACTGGAATCTGATTCCGGCTGTTCCGATATAACGAATACCTGCTCCATTTGCCATAGAAACAGATAATTCTTTGACAGATGTAAATGCCATGTCTGCTTCTACAGTAACTTCTGAATTTGGTGCATACATCTTTCCGTCACAGAAATATCCGTATGCAGCATCTCCCAATGTTACTTTGTTGTCAACTACACTTACTTCTTCATTATCTACAGTTACCTTATAATCTTCCTGTTCAGGTTCTTTTACAACAACACTGCCTGTTTCTACTTCAGGCTCTGTGCTGTATCCTTTTAAGCTGACCGCCTTAACTGTAACATTTGCCTCAGCGCTGGCTGTTGCATCAATATATCCCATAAGGATTCCATACAAAGCATTTCCATTAGCTGCTTTTGTAGCCTGGAATTTCAGAGTCACTTCTACTTCCTGCCCTGCTTTTACGCTGGTAACCAGTCCTCCAAACTCTGACCAGTCACCGCCGGCATTTCCGTCACTCTGGATTAACAGTCTGAAGTTTTTATCTACATCAGATGACACGGTATATTTTGCAACATACCACTTACCTTCCTCTAATGTGATTCCATTCTGTACTAACTGTGTTGAGTAAGTCTCTCCACCGGCCTTCTCTTCAACAACGCAACTCATAGAACCGTCACCATTATCTGTAGAACTGATCATGTTATCATGATTCCAGTTATCTGCACCGATGAACTGTGTATTTAACAGAATTTCTGTATCATCTGGTACCGGTGCTGCTGTCGTAGTTTCCGGTTCTTCCTCAACCTTTAAAAGAATTGTAACAGACTCTGTTCCGTAGTGGTCATATACAACAACTGTATAATATTCCTCTGTCAAGTTTTCTACAAACAATCTGAGAAACGCACCGTCCGGCATATTTGCTTCCTCTACGTCTACGCCGTTAATTACTACCCTGCTGAATGTTGCTGCTATACTAAGTGCTGTATAAACAGTATTTTTTCCGTCAATCATTTCAATCTGTGGTTTTACAACTACCTTATCTGCATTATCATATATATTGTAGTAAATATTATTGCTGCCGGTTACAGGTGTCCACTCTGTAATCTCTGAAGGATCAATTGTTTCCTCATCTGCTGATGTAGTCTCTTCCGGTGTTGTTTCCTCATCTGCTGATGTAGTCTCTTCCGGTGTTGTTTCCTCGTCTGAGGATGTAGTCTCTTCCGGTGTTGTTGTTTCTGACGCATCTACACCATTTGCATTGGCAATCTTAACTGTTGCTGTTCCACCTGCATATGTAATTACTACTTCATTCGTCTTTAATACAAGAGCTGACAGATATATAACCACGCCTGCTCCCTGAACTGCTGAACCGCCAGAAGTGTCGCCATTAATTGAAACTTCGCTGATTCCAGCAGGTACAGTCATATAAATACCTAATTCAGTAGCAAATCCAGGCTGTTGAATATTAACGATAGAAGCTGTTGTGCTATCGTCATATGAATATCCCTGTCCAAGGTCAATCCAGTTAACAACCGAAGGATCCCTTGTTGTCGTCTCTCCTTGTGACTCAATCTTTAATGTTGCATTTCCAGTAAGTGTCTTCTCCGGATCTTCCTGAGATGTACCTGTGACAACAATAGAATATTCTCCTTCTCCTAAATCTGACACTTCTGACAACGGAATAAACATTCCATTCGCATTTTTACCATCAACTGCAACGTCCTCTCCGTTTACAGTTGCTGTTATTGTGTCTGCATCAAGTGCTGTTCCCCATGCAAAATGAATTCTGGCACTATCAAAAATCCCCTGACATGTAAACCCGACAATATCGGTATCGCCATCTGTTACAGTGTATATGATTCCATCTACCGTTGCTGAACCTGAAGCATTAACACTGCTTGTATTATATACCGTTACCGAGCATACAACCATTGCAATCGCACTGACAATTGCAATCATTTTTTTGAAACGTCTGTTCATTTCAAATCTCCTTTCCTATTATTTACTTTAGGTTTTCGTGAATAATCCTTTCGAAGCCCCCTGATTAGTCCTTTACCCACAATCCTAAACTTAATTATAATAAAAATATACAAATATTGGCAGTGTGATTTTTATTAAAAAGGTGTCATTTTTTATAAAAACGTTTTTATTTGTTGGCGTTTTTTCTGAAATTCTTCTCTTTTTTTATTCTTTTTTCTTGTTTTGCAAAAAAAACATTTTTAATTTTACATATAGAAAGTATGATTTTTTTGAGATTTCCGATGCATTTTCAGCTCCCTATTTCACGTTTTTCACCTTATAAAAAACTGCCTGTCAGGACTGTTTTTCCCGACAGGCAGTTTTTATTATCATTATTTTATCTTTATGGTCTTTTTTGCGGACCATTTTGTATAGACCGTTTTTCCCTGAATCACTTTTGACGCCCGGAAGCGTATATAATATTTTTTATTTCTTTTTAATTTCCGCAGATAAACATTTCTTTTCCTGCTTTTTATCTTTTTCGCCCCTTTAAAATTCTTTTTTTCAGCATACTGTATGATGTATTTCACACCTGTATCTACTTTTTTCAAAGTAATTTTCTTTTTATTTACCTTCTTAAAACGGGGTTTTATCATCTTAAACTGAGCAATCGTACTCTTTTTGGATAATGTGTTGGTTCCCTTACCATAATCCGATTTTGCCATGGGATAATTGGCATAAAATTCATCACTGCTGTAATTATCAAATCGGATATGATTTTCAAAACTGTCACCTTTCAAAAAATTTTGATATGTATAACCTCTCTGATAATTTTCAGAATCCCATGTGGCGTCAATATTATAATAATATTTTCCCAGCTTTACAATATTCCATCCATGCAGTTCTCCACCTGCATATCCTCCAATCAGTCTGACAGAAATATCAGCTTCCCGAAGCATTTTATACATAAGTTGGGCATACCCCTGACACACTGCCTGACCGTTAAATAATGCTCCATAAGAAGTAAACACAATATCGTCTTTCATGTTATATGCATACTGTACATTTTGACACACATAATCATAGACCGTTTTTATTTTTTCATAGTCCGAGGTTTTTTGGGTAAATCCAAACCTGCGAATTAACGCTTCTACCCTGGACTCTACCTTCTCTTTCTGTTTCAGCGTTGTATAGTAATCATAATCAATGTCAAACTGGTAATAATAAGTGATTTTGCCTTTTTCTAGTACCGGAAAATATACATAATTGGGAACCTCTGATTTAATGTCCCAATAGAGATAGTCCCCTTCACTGCTGTTATCTGTCTCTTTTGTCAGTTCCTGTTTAAAATGTTCGTAAACTTTAATGGGAGACTGAATGTTTGTCTTAAAATATACTTTCACATTGGACGCATGATTTGCCACTTCGTCTCTGACCTGGTCGGCTGCTGTTTCAATGGTAGTATATCGGATGTCCGCATTGACCTGTATGCTGCCGGACACTGTTACCAAAAGTAACAGTCCAATGATTGATATAATCTTTTTGATTCTCATTTCCCCCTCCTTCCCATATGTCAATAATGCCGCTGACTGCACTTTTAAAAGCACATCAGCGGGCATTATCTATATTTTACTTTATTTGTTTTTCTTCCTGTACTTGGATGTATATGTCTGTTTATTGTATCTCTGCGCCCGAATCATCTTTTTACCGCCCTTTAGGGTGTAAGTAAATTTCTGTTTTGAGTATTTTCTTAACTTAAAGTGAAGCTGATAGGTTCCAATCTGTATTTGAGATACTTTGTTCTTGCTGCTGATGACTGTATCAAAGCCTAGCGTTTTGTTATTCAGGTCTTTGATTCTAAGACATGGTTCACCTTTAAACAGCACCGTTGAGATATAAATGGTGTATACTTTCTTTTCTCCCTGAACGATGCCTTTGTGCGTCCATGTACCTACCCAGAAACGAACTTTATATTCAAAATTTTTAATTTCCTTATAAAGTTTATCCGCTTTTTTACTTTCTTTTCTAACCGTTTTTAACAGGTTCATGGCTTCCGTCATCTTACCGCTTTCACCAAGTTTTACCGCCTGGTTATAGACACTGTCGCTTAAATTTTGTGCCTTTGTATATTTTGCAATCTCATTGTACAGGTTTAATCCTTCCTGCGTCTTTCCGCTGTCCACCAGCGACTTTGCATACGCATATCCATATGTCCCATACTCTTCTTCATAGGATGCATCTTTGGCAAACACATTTTTTATGGTATTCCACGCTGTACTATAATCTCCCTGCAGGTAATTTACCTCTGCCATTCCTACACTTGCCTTATTGATCAGATTGAAGTCAGAAGCAGCATTTGCGCTGGACTTAAACAGTTCCATTGCTTCATCATACTTCTTTGCTTCCAATGTCTCCACACCCTTATAATAATCCAGATATGCACCTGCCATGGCTCCATGCTGTGAATCCTTATCTGCCTCATAACTTTTTGTAAAATAATCTTTTGCAGTATTCTCATCTTTTTCTAACGCAGACAGTCCCAGATTATAGTACGCCTGTGCCAGATATTCTTCACTCTTTAAGAAACCGTTTAACTGTTCAAATTCTTTGGCTGCCTGTGCATATTTTTTGCCATTTAATAATTTTTGAGCCGCTTTATATTGATTATTCGGCACAATAAACGCCATTGCGCCGGCTGTAATCAGACCTGCCAGAACGACGATAACCACTGCTGTAATAATATATTTTTTCTTTACGGATTTCCTTCTGTGAGATTTCTTATCCTCTATTTTTTTTCTCCGGTCTTCCGTATTTTTTAACGCATTGAATTTATGTTCGGAATCTTTTAAGATTTTCTCCGCATCTTTATACCATGAGATACGTTTCAATATTTCAATACCGTTATTCATGTTAATATAATCTTCTCTGGCGATATCTTCTGTCGCTATTACATAATTGTCTTCATAATCTTTATTTTTCGCCTTTGCAAATACATCTAAATCGTCAATGGCACCTGTACTTTCATAGACTGCATCCTCTTTTACCCAGACAGTTCCATCTTCAAATACAATCCGCTTTACCGTGATGTCAATTTCAGCCGCATCACTTTCTACATCGGAACATACCAAAACAGACTTAGATTCCAGATAATCCAGTCCCAGTGAAGTAAGATTCTGTTCCACTACTTCCTCTTTTCCCTGAGAATCTGTTATATTGACCTGAATATTCATTTCTCCGATATTTTTTTGAAAAATATTGGCAAAGGTCAGTGTCAGTTCTACTGTGCCTTCCTTCTCTCCTTTGTACACAATACCCGATTGGAAAATAACAGGGCTTCCATATGTCCACAGATTTTCTTCCAGTTCTTTTAAAACTTCTTTTTCCATATTTTTATTTTCTTCCATCGTATTCTCCATTTTTAATCTAAACCGGTGTCAAATTGCACCGGGTTCTATAAGTATCATTTACAATATCTTATTTTATCACACTTTCCTGCAAAAGAACACCTTACTTTCTATAAAATCTGTCTTAGAACTTTTTACCAGTCAATGCTTCTGTGTTCTTGTCAAATTTTATATTATGGAAATTCTTTATAATATAGGAAATCCCACGTATCTGATAATTTCCGATACATGGGATTTTCCTTATCTCACTATTTTCTTATTTTAACTCTTTTTACTTTCGACCAGGCTCCATAAACTTTCCGTTTACCTGAAAGTTTGTAAGCTCTGACTTTGATAGAATAAGTCTTCTTTTTTCTTAATTTCTTCAGAGTATAACTGGTTTTCGTCGTTCTTTTTTGCAGATAACCGCGGAATTTTCTGTTATCGCACCAACGAATCTGATAACCTTTTGCTCCTTTTACTTTTTTGAACTTTAAGCTGATTTTTCTTTTTTTAATATTTTTTGCTCTTGTAATTTTGACTCTTTGGGGTTTTGTTACTTTCTTTACAGCAGCGTTTGTCGTTGCCGGTTTTTGATCTGAAATCCCGGCATTTGTTGTAGGTGTGACAGTCGGATTTCCAGTATAATATCTTACATAATCTACTTCCATCACTGCACTCCAGGATGATGATATTGGTGGTGTTCCCCCTGCTAAGTTTCCACCACATGCAATATTAAACAAAAGAGAATAATCATCATTTAATACGGAACGCTTTCCTGCATTGGTTCCTGTTGCCAAATCCACTGTAGAGAACTTACATGCCAGTTTTCTGTCGATATAAAAGGCAATGGTTTCTCCATCTCTATAGCATCCGAAGGTATGCCACTGTGTCTTATCATACTGCTCTGTGTACCAGTACAGATATTTATCTGTTCCTGACCATGTCGGGTAATGAATGGTGCTCTGAAGTTTGTTGTTTGTATTAAACGCTTCCATAATATCAATCTCGCCGCAGGCAGGCCATGTCTGACCGTTCGTTCCCAACATCCAAAATGCCGGCCAAATCCCCTGAGATGAAGGGATCTTAATTCTTGCTTCCACATATCCCAATCCGATATGCACTAATTCATCACTGGTAATTCTTGCTGATGTCCAAAAATAATCTTTTCCCATATATGTAGTCGGTTCGTATTTCGCCGTAATTTTCATTGTTCCATTGGATACAGAAACATTATCTTCCTTATAAATTTGTCTCTCATTATTTCCCCAACCGGGTATACCATAGAGAGAACCATTTCCAATCTGTGGCGTCCAATAGTTTCTGTTTAACTCGTTTCCATTAAATTCGTCTGCCCATTTTACATTCATATTGTTAACATTCATGGACTCAGGTACCGCATACACTGTCACCCCAAATGCAAAGGTTGCTATCATTGCTGCAACCATCAGTATTAATTTTTTCATTCAGTCTCTCCTCCTATATATTTAAAATTATTAAAATTATATCATAGTATTGATTTTTATAACAATATCCACTAAAAAATGGCACCCCTGTCCAAAATATGAGTACCATTTTTTTATTTCTATTTTACAATATTATTTTCGATAATCTTTCCATCTATAAAGGATTTGGCATTTTCCATGGTGGTGTAACTAATCGCTTCCAATGCCTCATCCGTCAGAAATGCCTGATGGGATGTGACAATGACATTTGGAAAAGATAACAATCTGGAGGTAATCGACGTCTCTAGTATATCATCCTCTCTATTTTCGAAAACATTGTTTGTTTCTTCTTCATAAACATCCAGACCCACACTATGGAATTTATGTTCCCGAATTCCTTTAATCAGATCTTCCGTGTCAATTAAGGCTCCACGGGAAGTATTGACCAGCACCACATCATCTTTCATTTTCTTAATGCTTTTAGAGTTGATAATGTGATAGGTATCGTCCGTCAGAGGGCAATGGAGAGAAATCAAATCACTTTCCTTCAGTAGCTGATCCAGCTCCACATATTGCACAAAATCCAAATCCGGATTCTGATACATGTCATAGGCAAGGACTTTCATTCCAAATCCATGACAGAGCCGGCACATGGCCGCACCGATTTTTCCTGTTCCGATAATTCCTGCAGTCTTCTGATAAAAATTCAGTCCCGTCAGTCCTACTAGGCTGAAATTGTTTTCCCTGACTCTGATATAGGCTTTGTGGATTCGTCTGTTACATGCCAGCGCCAATGCCATGGCATGCTCTGCAACAGCTTCCGGTGAATATCCGGGTACTCTTAAAATCGTAATTCCATGTTTTTCGCAGGCTTTTAAATCGATATTATTAAATCCTGCACATCTCATAAGAATCAGTTTAATTCCACTTTCGGCTAAAATTTCAATTACCTTTTTGCTCAAATCGGAACTGACAAAAGCACATATTGCGTCATATCCTTTTGCATACTTTGCTGTACCCTCGGACACGTCCGCCTGCACATATTCCACTTCAATACCTTTATATTTAGGAAGAATTTTATCAAAAGATTCTTTGTCATACTTTTTTGTATCAAAAAATAATATTTTCATAATAACCTCCAACATTTCTTAACTATTATTCACCATGTTACGCTTTGATATTCTCTTCAATCATCATATCTTTGACCTTCATCAGACGAATCTGTGTGCTACGCTCGTTTTCATCTAATTTCATGGTTATATACTTTATATTGTCCATTGCTGCCGGAATTATTACATGTTCCAGTGCATTTACTCTTCTTCTTGTCTTTTCTATCTCGGAAGCCATTAACTGGCAGGATTTTTCCACTTCCGCCAGTTTTAACATATCCTCGAAAACTTCGGAAAGTGAATGCACGGCGTCATCCAAATCGCCTGCCGTGAAGGCAAATCCATAAGAATAAATGTCATTTCCCTGAATATCACTGTTGGTAGTAAACTGTGGGATATCCACGCTCATCACATTTTTGATGCTCTGTTTGATTTCCAGTGTTTTACCTGCGGCCGTCAGTGCCGTATTTAATACCTCGTCACTCATTGCGGCTCTTGCCACTGCAAATTCCCTGTTGGCAGCTTTCAACCCCTTTTCAACCTTGATACGTAGTTCCATATTGACTTTAATTAAATCCATAAACTGACGGACCAGTTCATCCCGTTTATCTTTTAAAAGTTTATGTCCTCTTGTGGCTGATGTGAGTTTCTTTTTCTGTTTTGTAAGTTCCATTCTGGTTGGATTTACTCTTGTCCCTGCCATAAACTGTCCTTTCTTTGCCCTCCACGATGCCATTATAAATAATTCATTTGAAACACTTTGTTTTTGAACTATGCTCGCGTAGTTTTCAAAAAACTTCGTATGGTTTCCAATGAATTATTTATATATGTCATCTGTGAATTCAGGCAATACAACTGTTATTGCTAATTTATTTAATTCGATTTCTTTCTGCTATTTATATTATTTTCCATAATATTTCTCTAAATATTTATCGTCTATACGTTTCAATTCTGACTTTGGCAGCATGGAAAGAAGTTTCCAGCCGATATCCATTGTCTCTATGATGGAACGGTTTGCATCATATCCCTGAGAAACGTATTCCTTCTCAAACTCATCTGCAAACTTGGCATAAATCAGGTCAATATCTGATAATGCGGCCTCGCCTAAAATCGTCATCAATTCCTTGGCGTCTTTTCCTCTGGCATAGGCAGAAAAGAGCTGATTCATCACGTTGCTGTGGTCTTCTCTGGTCTTTCCTTCGCCGATACCTTTATCTTTCAGACGAGACAAAGAAGGCAACACGTCAATCGGCGGCGTAACGCCCTTTCTGTATAATTCACGGCTGAGAATAATCTGTCCTTCCGTAATATAGCCTGTCAGGTCAGGAATCGGATGGGTTTTATCCTCTTCCGGCATAGTCAGAATCGGTATCATGGTGATACTTCCGTCTCTGCCACGCTGACGTCCTGCACGCTCATACATGGTGGCAAGGTCTGTGTACATGTAACCCGGATAACCACGCCTGCCCGGTACTTCCTTTCTGGCTGCTGATACCTCACGGAGGGCGTCTGCATAGTTGGTAATATCCGTGATAATAACCAATACATGCATTCCTTTTTCGAAGGCAAGATACTCTGCCGCCGTCAATGCCATTTTCGGTGTGGCAATACGTTCTACTGCCGGGTCATTGGCAAGGTTCATAAACATGACTGTTCTGTCAATGGCGCCTGTCTCTTTAAAGCTGTTGACAAAAAAGTTGGATTCCTCGAAGGTAATACCTACTGCCGCAAATACTACCGCAAAGGGATCATCCGTTCCAATTACTTTTGCCTGTCTGGCAATCTGTGCCGCCAGATTGGCATGGGGCAGACCGGACGCCGAAAATATAGGCAGTTTCTGTCCTCTGACCAATGTATTTAATCCGTCTATGGCAGAAATTCCTGTCTGAATAAATTCGGACGGATAATTTCTTGCCGCTGGATTCATGGCAATACCGTTAATGTCTTTTCTTTCATCAGGAAGAATTTCCGGTCCTTGATCAATGGGATTTCCCAAGCCGTCAAACACGCGTCCCAGCATGTCCATGGACACACCCAGTTCCATGCTCCGTCCCAGAAACCGCACTTTACTGTTGGAAAGATTGATGCCTGTAGACTCCTCAAACAACTGAACCAATGCATTGCTTCCATCCACTTCCAATACTTTACAGCGGCGGGTTTCTCCATTGGCAAGTTCAATTTCGCCCAGTTCGTCATAAGTAATGCCTTCTACACCTCTTACGAGCATTAGTGGTCCCGCTACTTCCTGTATGGTTCTATATTCTTTTGGCATACTAGTATTCCTCCTTACGCAACGTATTTCCAATCTCTACGGATAACTGCTGATTAATTCTTGTAAACTCTTTGTCCAGATTCTCTTCCGGCGTATACTTAAACCGTCCGATTGCCTCACGGACCGGCATCTGAATCAGCGCTTCCACATCCGCGCCCTGACTTAATGCATCTGCACATTTTTCATAGAATCCGATGACCAGTTCCATCATCATTTCCTGCTTTTTCAGGGATGTATACGTATCTATCTCATGGAAGGAATTCTGATGCAGATAGTCCTCTCTGATGGAGCGCGCCGCTTCCATCTTTAATCTGTCCGGAGCCGACAAGGCATCCATACCTACCATTTTTACAATTTCTTCCAGCTCTGCTTCATCCTGGAGAATGCTCATCAATTTCTGACGAAGTTCCAGCCATTTCGGGTCCACATGTTCCGTAAACCACGAACCGATACTATCCACATATAACGAATAACTGGTAAGCCAGTTAATTGCCGGAAAGTGTCTCTTGTATGCAAGCGCGGAATCCAGTCCCCAGAAAACTTTTACGATACGGAGAGTCGCCTGTGAAACCGGCTCTGAAATATCACCACCCGGAGGAGATACGGCTCCGATAACGGACAAGGCTCCGTCTCTTCCTTCTTTTCCTAATGTAACCACATCCCCGGCACGCTCATAAAACTGTGCCAGACGGCTTCCCAGATACGCCGGATATCCTTCTTCACCGGGCATTTCTTCCAGACGTCCTGACATTTCACGGAGCGCTTCTGCCCAACGGGAGGTGGAATCTGCCATCAGTGCCACGGAATATCCCATGTCCCTAAAATATTCTGCGATGGTAATACCGGTATAAATCGACGCCTCTCTTGCCGCCACCGGCATATCGGATGTATTTGCTATCAGAACCGTCCGCTCCATCAGAGACTGTCCGGTCTTCGGGTCTTTCAACTCCGGAAATTCATTCAAAACATCCGTCATCTCATTTCCACGCTCACCACATCCGATGTAGACCACAATATCTGCTTCCGCCCATTTGGCTAACTGGTGCTGTATGACCGTCTTTCCACTTCCAAACGGTCCCGGCACGGATGCCACACCGCCTCTGGCAATCGGAAATAATGTGTCGATAACTCGCTGTCCGGTAATTAACGGCTTGTTTGGATTTTTCTTTTCCTTATAAGGACGTCCCTTTCGAACCGGCCATTTCTGCATCAGTGTGATTTCTTTTTCTTCGTTCTCTGTCTTAATTTTAGCAACCACTTCTGTCACATCATATGTTCCTGCCTGAATGTGGGTCACCTGACCTGACACACCATAAGGCACCATGATTTTCTGGGTTACAACGGCAGTCTCTTTCACGGTTCCAAGAACATCTCCTGCCTCAACCATATCTCCCACCTTTACGGACGGTTGAAATTCCCATTTCAAATCTCTTTTCAGAGAAGGTACCGAAACTCCCCGCTCCAAAAGATTTCCGGAAATCTTCATAATATCATCTAACGGTCTCTGAATACCGTCATAAATACTGCCAATCAGTCCCGGTCCCAATTCCACGGACAACGGTGCGCCTGTAGATACTACCGGCTCTCCCGGTCCCAGTCCTGCTGTCTCCTCATATACCTGAATGGATGCCGCATCTCCATGCATCTCGATGATTTCTCCAATCAACTCTTTATCGCTTACACGGACCACATCAAACATATTGGCATCACGCATTCCATCAGCAATAACCAATGGACCTGCCACTTTTCTAATTACACCTTTGCTAAATTCCATGTCCTGCCTCCTGCTTATTTCTAAAAAAGTAAAACGTCAACAATTCCGTCATCAGTTCGAATCCACAGGTAACCCTGCTTGTGTATAACTGGACTGTTATCCAAAAACAATATCTGAACCAATTGCCTGTTCTACGGAATCTTTCACTCCCTGCACGCCTGCTCCTGTATTTCCCATGACACCGGGAATCAGAATCACCGCCGGAGTTACCTTTTCTTTATATTTTTCTATTTCTTCTTTCATCTGTTCTGCCAGCGACTCTGTTATATATATAATCGGATAATTTCCGTCTGCCAGTTTCCTAAACAGCGGTTCTGCCTCTGCTTTGTCTTCTGCCGGGTAAATATCAAGTCCCAACGCTCCAAAGCCATATATACTGTCATAATCGCCGATGACTGCCACTTTAAGCATACATCACCCTTACCCTTTCTCTGATAAATTCATTATCAAATCCATTGAGTTTTCCTGACAAAATAATTTTTACCGTTTTTATCTCATTTTCTCTGGCAATCACATACGCAACAATGGGACCGACAGAAAATGAATTATATTTTTCAGGTTTTATATCCTCTATGATCCAGTTATCACACCAGCATTCAAAGACGGATTTTGATTTTTTTAAAGCTGCTACAGCATCCGCAAATCCTACACTTTCCAGATAACTGCATACACCCTCTATGCCACTATCCACTGCTGACGCCAGCTCTGCCACACTGATGCCATGACAGGAAACAAGACATTTTTCTGCAAACTGACTGTCCTTTCCTGTGGCGGCACATCTGACAGCTATCTTGATATCCGCAATCATTACCTGTGAATCCGCATATTTTTTTATCAGACCATTTTCTGATTTTTCTCCTGCTTTTTTCATTGCCTGAAGGGTTGCTTTGTCAATAATCACATCACACAACTGACCACTGCCTGTTTTTAACAAAGTCTCCGTAGCTTCTTTAGCTGCTTCCTGCATATCATCCGGCAAAAGATTGTACTCTCCCTGTCTGATACAATTTTTTAAATACTCCGGCTCCAGCCTGCAATGGGTATAGAAAAGGTCTTTTGTCTCATCTGCAGTACACACCTGTTTGATGGCTGCTTTCAGATTATGAAACTCATCTTTCATGCTTAAAATCTCTATTGCATCATGATCTTCTACCAGTTCTTTCAAAATCTGCCATGTTTTTTCTTTTTCTTCCCTTAGCATTTCATCAGGAGACTGTTCCATACTTCCGTCTCCCCAGCCTTTATCCCGCAGAAAATTCATGCACTCATCATAATTCTGACACTGCAATAAAGCCGTTATTGTATCGTCATCAAACAGACTGCTCTCCAAAGCTCTGATTCTGGCAACACCATACGTATAATCCAATTCCATGGCACGACCTCCTATCCGAACAACTTTCTGTTGGCAATATCTTTCAGCCTGCCCATGTCTGCTTCAAACAGCGCTTTGATCCGGCAGTTTTCCTCAATCTCACCATAAACGAGAACAAATCCGTTCTCCACATCTGCCCTGTCTGATGAAAACTCTATCTGACCGCCTTTTTCCTTTGCCACATTTTCTATCCGGGCTTTAAAATTTTCCGGCATTCTCTTCATGTCTTTTTCGCTGAAAAATATAATGCCATTCTGTGGCTGTACATTTTTTTCAAGAAGCCGGGTGAGAAAATCAAAATATTCATTCTCCGGAAGATTTTCCAGTTTCTCTCCGGCTCTTTTCAAAACTTCCTGCACACTTTGCTGTTTTGCTTTTAATATCGCATTTCTCTCTCGGAATCCGGCGCCGGATTTTGTCTTTTCCCTGTAAAGATTTCTCTGAGCTTCTGCATTTTTTTCAAAGTGTTCCACTTCCTGCTGAACCTCTTTTTTTACATTTGCCATATATTCTTCACAGTACTGATCCGCTTTCTGTAAAATAATATCTGCCTCTGCTTTTGCACTGGCTCCAATTTCTTCAATAATCTTATCTAATCCACTCATACACTTATTCCTTCACCGCTGCGGTTACCCGCTTTTTATTGTATTGTTGCAAATGTGCTCTATATAGCAATTCCGTTAATTGCCAAGAAGGAAATCAACAGTGCAAGAATGGCATAAGTTTCTACCATTGCCGGAAACAGCATGGCTTTTGCAAACTGATCCGGTCTTTTTGCTATGATACCGATACTTGCTGCCGCAGTTTTTCCCTGATGTTTTGCAGATACCAGACCTACCAGTGCGATTGGCAGACATGCCGCTAAAATTTCCAGTCCCTGAAGGGCAGTCAGTTCTACGGCTGCGCCGCCGATAATTCCGATTTTTGATAAAGTAACGAAACCAATCAGCAGTCCGTAAAGTCCCTGTGTACCCGGCAGCAACTGCATAACCAGTACCTTTGCAAATTTGGACGGGTCTTCCGTCATGACTCCTGATGCCGCCTGACCTGCAATACCTACACCGATTGCCGATCCCATACCTGCCATAAGCACTGCCAACGCTGCGCCAAGTAATGCATAAAATAATCCTAAATTGTCAAAAAATACTTCCATAATTAATTCTCCTTTACATTTACATATTTTGTATTTTCTTTAAATGGCTGAAATTCCCTGCTGCCGCCTTCGAAGAATTTTCCAAAAAATTCAACGTATTGCAGACGGTTTGTATGAACATAAGCTCCTAACAAATTGATTGCCATATTAAATACATGTCCAATGATGAACACGATAATAAACATGATGACTCCTACAACAGATTTGCCTCCCATAGCTGCCATGGTATTGATTACCTGAGCGATAACTCCGGTGGCAAGTCCCAATGCCAGCAGTCTGGAGTAAGATAACAAATCACTGAGCCAGCTGGTAGTATCATATAAACTGTAAGCTCCCAGCAGCAGACGCTTGAACAGATTTTTTGCCCGTCTTCCGCCGGTCAGCAGAATCCCTGCCATTCCTCCGATTGTCATGATTTTTGCCAGAAGATTTGCCCACTGTGGAAAAACAATGATTGTTCCCAACAGCGAACCAAAGATACTGGTTGGAATTAACATTAATATCAGTCCTATCAGGAATACATACCAGAACAGTACGTCACAGACAAAAGATGCCATATCTTTCTGCCGTAACATCATATACCCTTTGATTCCCAGACCCACAAACAAATGTACAATACCAAAAATCATACAGTAAATTAACATTTCCATCGGTTTATCTATTGGGGCAAACCATACTGCCGGTACAACAATGTCCACGCCAAAGAATGTATGTCCAATAACCGTTATGGCGTCTCCAAAATATCCTCCAAACAGAATTCCCCACACCAGTGTGGAAAGACCGCAGTTCTTAAACATTCGAAGCGACTTCTGCATACCCTCTGACATGTTGGGATATTTTTTCAATGCCCAAAGGCATCCCAAAAACATAAGCAGCCCATATGCCGCATCGCTTAACATAATTCCGAAAAAGAAGTAGTAGAAAAATGCCGTGATTGCAGTAGGGTCTATCTCATGTTTCGTCGGGTAGCCAAAGGAGGTAACCACACCCTCCACAGCTCCTGCCGTCTTATTGTTGGACAGAAGCACCGGTACGTTTTCGTTTTCTTCCGGTTCTTCTACATCAATCATAACCGTAAATCTGTTTTCAAGATTGTTTCTTAAATCTTCTATTTCTCTCTCCGGAATAAACCCGGTGATGAAAAATGTATGCTTCGACTGTAATATGCTTCCTACCACCCGGTATTTTTCTGCCCGCACCGTATAGTAATCCGCAACTTCTTTGATTTCCATTCTCCTTTTGGAATATTCCTCCAGTTTCTGCCGGAGCGCTTCTATTTCCTTCTGAATGGAAGCTATCGCATTTTCTCTCTTTTTTACTGATATCTCAGGTGTGTGTGATGTAATTAACGGCGCTCTGTTAAAACTGAAATTTCTTAACGCCCTTTCCACCTGATCCTGCTGTGTCCGCAAAAAGACCACCGTCACATAGGTCTGAAATTTATCTGCGGTAATGACTTGCGCATAAACCGAATCAGGCATCTCTTCCAACTGCTCTATTTTCGCCGTCAGCGCCTCCTGGGTATATGTGCCGGAAATACTTCCGATAAAGAAACCTGTCTTCTTTGTTCCCGGATAATTCATCGGAACATCCAATGAACTCCACGGAGATAACGACTGAATTTCTTCTCTGCATCTTACGATTGCAGATTCCTTTTCTTCCATACTTTTTTGCGCCTGTAAAATTTTATTGACCAGATTCATAATGTCCTGCTGATGGTCAATGGAGTTCTGAAACTCTTCCAACGCAATCTCTTTTTTTCCTTCCAGACCTGCAAACATGGATTTATTTTCCGGACAGTATCTGTCTAAAACTTCCAGTCCGTTTTCTGCCAGCGCTGCGTTTCTTTCAAAAATAGAAATCTGTGTGGCTGTATTCATTTTCATAAAAACAGAATCTTCATTATCTGTTTCCTGAATCTCCAGACACCCTTTCTTTTGCAAAAGTTCGAGAATCTTTTTTCGATTTTTTTTCATTGCGCAGATATTCATTTTGTGCATCTGTAAAACTGCCATAAGACCTCCTATATCAAAGCGTCTATTACTGCTTCCACTGCTGCTTCCATCTTTTCTTCGGATGACGCTTTTAGTTCTGCAACTTTTTCATTCATCTGTTTTTCCATTTCCAAATCATACTTTTTGCATTCTTCTACAACTTCACTCATCGCCTTATCTGCACGGGTCTGTGCCGCCTGAATCTGCTCTGCCCTGTAATCTGCTTCCTTCTTTTTGATTCCGGCTTTTTCTCCCGCAGCGTTTTCCTTTGCCGTAGCTATCTGCTTTTCTGCTTCCATCTCTGCGATACGAACGGCGTCCACTGTTTCTTTAATCAAATTGATACCATCCTTTCTGAATGTTCTATAGATTATTTACCATAATCACATAATATTCGTTTTTATTCAAACTGCATTTTATAACCTGTGTAATATTTTTCTACATTTTTACATTTTTGTAAATATTTCTTCTACTATACCACATTTTCCCTCTTTTATGTGAAGGAATTAAAATCGTATTATTACATTCTATTATTTTTTCTCACAAAGTCAATAATATTCCTTTGCAAAACACTTTTCTATATAATAAAAATTTTCAAAATTTTCATACAAGTTTACATAGGTTCATTTTTCGTTTGCTGAAAAGTATATGCAAAAAAGACCAGTATCCCTACTAGTCTTCTTCATGAATATCTATAACGACATACTCTGACTTGCAGCCGGTTTTAAACTTGAAAGCCCAGTCAGAGATGCCGGAAGTGACAATAAAGTTTGTCCTGTCTCTCTTTTCATATCCGTAGGATTTGGCATTTTCTCCGGTCCATTCTCCCACATCGTTAATCGGAATAAACTGTCCACCATGAGTATGACCGGACAGCACCATGTCTACCTGTGCCTTCTCCTCTCCATCATAATCATAAGGCTGATGATCCATGACAATGGAAAACTTAGATGCGTCCAAATCTTTGACCAGAGACTCCATATCTGCTCTCTGACTGCCCTGTTGTTCTTCCGAGCGGTCTTTTCTTCCAATAATATAAAATCTGCTATCAATCAAAACATTTTCATCCTGTAACACAGTGACATGATTTTTCTCCAGTTCTGCAATCAATTCTTCACTGTCATAGCCACGGCGGGAGGCTTCATAATATCCTTTATCATGATTTCCAAAAGCATAGTAAGCCCCATACTTTGTTTTTAACTGTCCCATGGCTTTGCAGGACTTTATCATATCATCTCTTTGCGTATCATCATCTACAAAATCTCCTGCAATCAGAACCACGTCCGGGTTTTCAGCATTCATTCTGTCAATGTACTGCTCCCAGTCGTCACCGTCAAAGGTGGTTCCCACATGAGAATCGGAAAATAAAACAAGCCGCACCTTTCCTATATCTTTATCTGTGGCAATCTGATATTCCGTCCGCCACACGTTATTTGCAAGATACCAGCCGATACATAAATAAATCGCGGTAAATATCATCGCCAGAACACCGGCATAACTTTTTGGAAACTCTTTTTTTGTTATCCTTCGAAAAATATATGCCCCAAAATCGCAAAGAAGCCAGAACACCACCAGATGCAGTAACACAATTACGGCGTTCATAAAATTCATGGTTATCCAAAACACCGCAATCAGAAGTGCCACCAAAGCCAAACTGACAGTTCTTTCCAGCCACTTTTTTCCTTTTGCAAATCGTTTTACAACTTGAAACTTTCTAAATCTATTGGACAGATATATAATAGCGGCTGCAAAAACTATCAACAATGCAGCCATGATAAAAATCCATAATATCACTGACAATACTCCTGACTATTTCACTTCAAAAGCTATAATCAGTCCTTTTTCTTCCGCATAATAACTGCATAATCCTCCGGTCAGCATAACTTCTATTTCTGCTTCCGGGTACTTTGCTTTTATCATTTCCGAAACATATTTTACTCTTTCTTCATTAAAGCAGTGGCTGATAATAACTTTTCCCCCATTATAGCCGCTGGAAAACATATCTTCAACCGTCTTTTTATAAATCATGTCTTTTCCGCGCAATTTCCTCAACAGCTCAATCGTTCCTTCACTGCTTGCCTGACCTAAGATTTTGATACCTAAAATCCCCGCCAGTTTTCCGGCAAGAGCGCTGACCCTGCCGTTTTTAATCAGATTATCCATCGATTCAAGAATGAAATATGTTTTTACTGTCTCACAGTATTTTGTAATATGGTCTACGATTTCCTGAAAATTCATTCCCTTACCGATATATTCCTGCAGTTTTCTTACGATAATGGTCGTTCCTGCACCTGCTGACTTTGAATCAATCACATGAATTTTTTTATTAGGGTCTTCCTCCAACGCCATATCCCTTCCTATCATAGCGCTGTTATATGTTCCTGATAACTGACTGGTAATGGTTACCGCAAAAATTTCGTCTGCGTTTTTGTATGCATTGTACCATTCTTCCGGGCTTGGTGCCGAGCTGCCGGTTGCTTCTGAACAGGCGCTCATCTCCTTCATAAATGCGGCAATGTCCAAATCGAAATCATCAATATATTCTTTTTCTCCCACTCTCAGCCGCAAAGGCACCCTTGCCATAAATGTATCGTTTTGAAAATTATTATCAATATACAAATCACAACTGGAATCTACGATAATTGCGTATTTCATGCTACCTCCTCACAAACCTCCGACAATATCATTATACCCGCTTCTGTTTCTCTTTTTTCCTGTTTATATGTAGTTTTTATTACTACATACTATTGTATCACTTACTTTATTATGCTACAATTTACAGAAACAGCACATATGTAAACTTTTGAGAGGATTTGAAATGCAGAAATTTTCTATCAGCAACTTTACGAAAAGAAATAAATTTACCCGCATGTGCATCGGTGAAGCTACGGTTAATCTTATGAAAGAAAAAACCTTTGATAAAATCAAGATATTAGATATTGTCAGAAAAGCCGGTGTATCCCGCATGACTTTCTACAAATACTATCATTCGAAAGAAGGGGTTTTGGAAGGATATTTACAGGAGATTATTGCAGGCTATGTGGAGGAATGCGGGGAAGATTTTTCAAAAGATTATCCTACGTTTCAAAGCACCTATACGGCACTAAATTATTTCGACAGATATGCAGACTTTTTTCTCTGTATTGTCCGCGCCGGACTTTACAGCCTTCTTATCAATGCCGTAAATTCTTATATGGAAGAAACAATCATCCCACGGTATGAAGCTTCTCCTTACACAATATACTATTACGCCGGTGCATTGCTCAATATTTTTATCAAATGGGAAGAGTCCGGAAAGAAAGAAGATGCCCGGACGATTGCTGAGAATATTTCTAAACTAAAAGTAACTGAATAGATGTACTTTGACACACGATTGGTTTATCACGAAAAAAAGAACCAGTCTTTCGACTGATTCTTCTAGCAGGGGCACTAGGAATCGAACCCAGCTCTGGAGTTTTGGAGACTCTTATTCTACCGATGAACTATGCCCCTATCTGCAATTTTGCACAAAGATATTTATACCATAAACCCTAAATGTTGTCAATAAAATACTTTCTATATTTCATCTCAACAATGTTCTCTATATTTCATCTCCCGCCTGTTTGATATTCCTTACTCCAATCAACTGTATTCCTTCTACTTTTTTCAACGACTTAACAGACACTTCCGGAAGAATGCACTTTTTAAATCCCAGTTTTTTTGCTTCCAACACTCTCTGCTCTGCCTGAGAGACGGCACGGACCTCTCCTGCCAGTCCTACTTCGCCAAAAACAAGGGTGTCGGAATCGATTGGTCTGTTTTTATAACTGCTAATCAATGCCAGTATCAAGGCCAGATCCATTGCCGGCTCATTGATTTTCATTCCACCTGCCACGTTCACATAGGCATCATAATCTCCCATTTGTATCCCGATACGCTTTTCAATGACAGCCATCAGCAGATTGACTCTGTTATAATCTGTTCCTACTGCCGTCCGGCGGGGCATACCAAAGGCGGTATGATTAATCAATGCCTGAATTTCCACGAGGAGCGGTCTGGTTCCTTCCATGAGACAGGCCACCACCGAACCGGAAGCGTCCGTCGGTCTTCCTTCCAACATAAACTCAGAAGGATTTAATACCTGATGCAATCCATCCTCTCTCATCTCGAAAACACCGATTTCATTGGTCGATCCGAACCGGTTTTTTACGCCGCGGAGAATCCGATAAGAAGCATGTCTGTCTCCCTCAAAATACAAAACGGTATCAACCATATGCTCCAGCACACGGGGACCTGCAACCACGCCCTCTTTTGTCACATGACCTACAATAAATATAGGAATGGTATTTCCCTTTGCCATCTGCATTAACGTGTTGGTCGATTCTCTTACCTGACTGACACTGCCCGGCGCCGAACTGATATCTTCTCTGAAAATCGTCTGTATGGAATCAATCACAACCACATCCGGTTTTGATTCTGTCACAACCGCTTCAATGGCATCCAAACTGGTCTCCGCCAACAGACTTAAACGGTCACAAAACTGTCCCATCCGATTGGCTCGGAGTTTTATCTGTTTTAATGACTCCTCTCCTGAAATATATAAAATTTTCTTTCCATTATCTGACATATTCCGGCAGACCTGAAGAAGCAGGGTAGACTTGCCGATACCCGGGTCTCCTCCTACCAAAACCAGTCCTCCCGGAACCACGCCGCCGCCAAGCACCCTGTCCAGTTCGCTGAAGCCGGTACTGACTCTTTCCTCATCATTGGCTGTCACTTCGTTAATTGTGACCGGACTGCTGTTTAACAGACTCCGCCTTGATACTTTATTTTTTGGTCCTACGGGTTCCTCCACGAAGGTTCCCACTTCCCTGCAGCCGGGGCACTGTCCCAGCCATTTTGATGATTCATATCCGCACTCTTTACAAAAGAATACTGTCTTATCTGATTTTGCCATAGTTCCACGCTTTCTGTCTGATGATTCTTATTTTTATAAATGATTCATTTCCTGTCAACGAAATAAAGGTCCTGTTTTCAATGCTTTTTTGCATCGACAAATCGGGACCTTTCTTTTACGGTTTATTTTCTATGCGGCGATAACTTTTACCATCGTTAAAGCACCCGGCTGAAGTTCTACATCCAATGTAAGTTTTCCACCAATATCCGTCTTGGAGACGCCAAGTTCTTTTTCCTCAACAAAAACTTTGTATTCTTTGTTTGACTCCAGTTCTAATGTAATCTGGGTCTGACCCTTTCCGTCTACAAAAAAGCTGACTTCTTCTCCCGTTTCTTTGAATACGTTCACTGCCGTTCCCGGAATTGATTCATAAACGAAAGTTCCGTTTCTCTCCAGTTTTGTAATTTCACTCCATGTTTTTACCTTGTACATATCACCTGAAACTTCAAAGTCTGAAAGTTTCTTTTTCTCCCCCAGCTCATAATTTCCAAAACTGATTGTACCGTTACTTTCTTTTTTGATTAATTCCTTAATGATTGCCATTTTCTCCTCCTGTTTTGTTTCGCTGAAAGCGACTTTATCTTACAAATTATTCTAACACATTATCTTACATTTTTGCACTACTTTTCACTGCAAAAGTGACTTTTCCGTTCTTATAACCCACACTGACCTGCTGCCCCTGACAGACATTTCCTGCCAGCAGTTCTTCCGCAAGTTCATCCTCCACCTTATTCTGTATCATTCTTCTAAGAGGTCTTGCGCCAAACTTTTTATCGTAACTCTCTTTGGCAAGATAATTTTTTAATCCCTGAGTGAAGGTAAGACGGATATCCAACTGCTCTTTTACCTGTTTTGCCAGTCCTTTCAGCATCAGTCCCACAATGCTCTTAACTTCCTGTTCCGTCAATGCATGGAATACGATAATATCGTCAATTCGATTGATAAACTCCGGTTTAAACATCTGTTTTACTTCTTCCATAACGCCGGCTTTCATTTTCTCATAATCCTGCTTTTCCGTGTCACCCTGGCTGAATCCAAGATGTTTCGGGTCTACAATTCTGTTGGCTCCCGCATTGCTGGTCATAATGATAATGGTATTTTTAAAACTGATTTTTCTTCCTTTTGAGTCCGTAATATGTCCGTCATCCAACACCTGAAGCAGAATATTGAACACATCCGGGTGGGCTTTTTCAATCTCGTCAAACAACACTACGGAATAGGGATTCTGACGCACTTTATCACTGAGCTGTCCGCCTTCCTCAAAACCTACATATCCCGGTGGCGAGCCAATCAGTTTCGACACACTGTGCTTTTCCATATATTCGGACATGTCTACCCGGATCATCGAATCCTCTGAACCAAAGACTGCTTCCGCCAGTGTTTTTGACAGTTCCGTCTTTCCTACGCCCGTAGGTCCCAGAAACAGGAACGAACCAATCGGTCTGTTAGGGTTTTTAAGCCCCACACGTCCTCTTCTGACTGCCTTCGCCACAGCACTGACAGCTTCTTCCTGCCCGATCATCCTTTTGTGCAGGATTTTTTCCAAATCAAGAAGACGTTTCTGCTCATTCCTTTCCAATCTTGTAACCGGAATGCCGGTCCACATAGAAACAATGTCCTCAATAGAACTCTCTGTAATTTCCGGTCTGTACTCTTCTTCCGTTCCTTCCCATTTTGCAATGGCACGGTTTAATTTGTTCTGGGTTCTGTCTAACTGCTTTTTAATTTCTGCCGCCATTTTGAAGTCGGAATGTCTGATACACATTTCCAGTTCCAGATTCAGTTCAGCCACATCCAATTCCAATTCTTTTACTGTCTTTGGTTTCGGTACTTCCCGGATTCTTATTTTAGAACAGGCTTCATCAATCAGGTCGATGGCCTTGTCCGGCAGATTTCTGTCATTAATATAACGGGCTGATAATTTTACCGCTGCCTCCACCGCTTCGTCAGAAATCTTTACATTATGAAAACTCTCATAAGATTTCCGCAGACCTTTTAAAATTTCCACTGCCTGTTCCTCTGTAGGTTCCTCCACATTGACCGGCTGGAATCTCCGCTCCAAAGCTGCGTCCCTTTCAAAATATTTACGGTATTCCGAAATAGTGGTAGCTCCGATGACCTGAAGATTTCCCTTGGTCAGTGAAGGTTTTAAGATGTTGGATGCGTCCATGGAACCTTCCGCACCGCCGGCACCGATAATTGTATGAATCTCGTCAATAAACAAAATCACATTTCCTGAAGATTCTACTTCATCAATAATTTTCTTTAAACGCTCTTCGAACTCTCCCCGGTATTTAGAGCCTGCCACCGCCCCGGATAAATCAAGACTGAACACTCTTTTTCCAATCATTGTTTTCGGTACGGTACCTTCACAAATACGCCATGCGATTGCTTCCACAATCGCAGTCTTTCCCACACCCGGCTCGCCAATCAGGCAGGGATTATTTTTTGTCCTTCTGCTTAATATCTGGACGATTCTCTGTATTTCGTTCTCACGTCCCACTACCGGATCCAGCTTATGATTCTTTGCTTCTTCTGTTAAATCTCTGCCGTACTTCTCTAAAGTCGGCGTTGCCGTACTCTTTCTCTCTCTTCCTCTTTTGTCCGACTTAATGTATTTTTTCACTTCACTTACATCTCTGTTTGTCAGTTTTAAAATATCTGCGCATATTTTTTTCATATTCACGCCAAAACTTGCCAGAATGCAGTGGGCTTCGCAGTCCGGATCCGCCAGTATTGCCAACAGTAAGTGCTCTGTTCCAATCTGTGGCAGTCCCTGTTCTGCGGCCTCCTGTGCGGCCCTTCCCATAATTGCATGGGCTCTGTTTGAAGGCTGAATATTTCCCGCTCTTGATTTGGAGCGTACTTTTGCCTTAATTCCCATATCTTCTTCAATGGCAGAAATGATATCATTATATACCAGATTATAGTTATATAAAATATTGGCAGCCACGCCGTTTGTGACTTTTGATATACCTGCCAGTATATGCTCCGTACCAATGTAATTCATTCCCAAATCTATGGCAGCCTTTTTCGCATATCCAATTGCCTCTACCGTCTGCCTGGTAAATTTATTGCTCTCCATGTCTTCTCCTCCATGATGTTTTAGAACTCATATTATATTCATAAAATGTGTCTATTGTTTTAAATTTTTTTAATAATTCTGATGCACAATACACTTGCCGGACTCTTGGGCAGGCAGGCTTTTGCTATAATAAAGGGCAATTCTTAAAAGAATTACCCTTTATCATCTTACGTTAATTTAAATCAATAAATTCAAAATCGTCATCATCGTCTTCGTCATCATTCTGTTCATCCGGAAGCAGAGATTTCATCGTAGCTTTTAAATCTTCTTCCTCGGAAGGCTCAGCCTTTAAAACTTCTTTTTCGGAAGGCTCTACTTTTAAATCTTCTTCCGACGGTTCAGATTCTAAATCTTCATCATAACCATCATCGATAATGTCGATAAACACCTCGTCTTCTTCTTCAATTTCTCCACCGTAAAATCCGCTTTCGGACTCTTTGTCCGTGCCAAAGGTCGGTTCATCTCCGTACGGCACCGCTTTTGCTGATTTTCTCAAAGACTTTTTCCTAGGCACCTGCTCTGCCTCTTCCTCCTGTTCTGCCGGTAAACTGTCAGCTTCCTTTTCTTCTAAATCCATCAGCGGAGTGTTTTGTTTCTTCAAAGCTTCCTCCACTACTTCAATTTCAATGGCATCTTCAAGATTTTCCAGTTCCTTAACATTTTCCATCGGATTTTTCTCCGGTTTATCCGAACCACGTTCTTCGTCTTCAATCGCAATTCCGGAATCAATGTCATCCTCGTCCTGCTCATATTTCTGTTTCTTTTTTTCTTCTTTTTTCGCCTGCTTTGCTTCCTTTTTTGCAGCTTTTCGCTCTGCCTTGGAAAGTTCCTGATCATTTTCCGGACTCTCCGCTTCTTCCATATATTTATTACTTCTCTTTATTTTCTTTTCTTTCTTATTTAATGCAAGATTAATGATAACAAAAATCAATACGATAATAAGAATTACAAGACCACATAAAATTTTAATCAGTACATTATACTTATCAACCAGTTTGTTATAATCTTTCTGTAATTTATTGTAAGCCTTAGCAGCTGCTTCCGACTGTCTGTTTGCATCCGAAGATGTCAGATATCTCTGGAAACATTTTTCATTATCATCATAGCAGTAAAGATTTGTGTCTCCATTCCAGTTCATGGCATAAACCAGATACATTCCTTCTTCTTCGTCGAGAACCCATGCCTTTACTTTCTGGTCAATGATTGTAACATTTTTCTGTTTGTAAGCTTCTACAATCCCATCTGTTTCTTCCGGCTGCACAATGGTATACATTCTGCTCTTTATCTGTATGTTATTCATGGCGTAGAATTTATCCTGCGCTTCGTCATAAATATAAAAACCTTCGTTATTATTTCCATAAAGATAGAATGCAGTTATCTCTTTTACTTCACCCTTGATACATGCATATTTTTTCCCTTTATATTTCTGTGTGGATTTTTTAAATCCTTCCGGGATTTTATCTTTACTAAAAGAAGAAGAAATCTTCATCGTTTTTTTGCCGACTTTTACAGAAGTATCATCAGCATTTTTTGCCGTGCTTCCACCTTCATCTGCTTCCGGTTCCTGATAGGTAGCCTCCTCCGCAGTGGTCAGTTTCTTTGTATTTAATGTATATTTCTGCACAGCTCCTGCAGATGATGTGACAGCTACCACAGTCTTGTTCATTCCGGTGTCCATTCTGGTGTTTATACCAAGTTTTTCCACCTCCCATGTAGATGTGCTGTCCTTGGTGTCCGCCTCGATTTCAATGGAAACCACATCCGACTTTACGGTCAAATCATATTCGTAAGTGGTTGCGCTAAAACTCATTGGAACTTCTGTCTTATTGCCTGCCGCATCCAACCCGTAAACTTTCATGTCAGATAAATCTGTGGTATCATCTGCACTGACAGTAAAAATCATCGCTGCCATCACAGTTGATACTGCAACTGCCATCATTATCAGATTTCTAATTTTCTTCATCTCTTTTCCTTTCTATGCATGCTGTTTTCAATCATTGCAATACACTTTCCTTTGTATATTCTGCCATTGTCAGTGCTACACCTCGTCAATGGCTTTTCCAATGTCATTTCTCATATATTTATTTTCAAAATCAATCCATTTTACCGCCTCATAGGCATTGGCTCTGGCTTCTTTCAAGTCGGTCCCCTTTGCAGTCACGCCTAGCACGCGGCCTCCGTTTGTTACAATCTTTCCGTCCTTCAATGCCGTTCCCGCATGGAATACATAATATCCTTCTTTGTTGTCAAACTGCTCCAGACCCTTGATTTCAAATCCTTTTTCATAAGCAACCGGATAACCGTCACTTGCCAGTACCACACAGACTGCGGCATTCTCTTCAAACTCTAAATCTATTTTATCCAGTTCGCCGTCGATACATGCCTCAAATATATCAATAATATCATTTTTCATTCTCGGCAGTACCACCTGTGCCTCCGGGTCTCCAAATCGGGCATTGTATTCCAACACCTTCGGTCCTTCCTCTGTCAGCATCAGCCCAAAGAAAATAATTCCCTGAAAGGCTCTTCCTTCTGCCGCCATGGCATCCACCGTGGCCTGATAAATATGTTTCTTGCAGAAGTCATCTACTTCCTCTGTATAGAACGGACTCGGGGAGAATGTTCCCATACCTCCGGTATTTAACCCCTGATCGCCGTCTTTTGCTCTCTTATGATCCTGTGCCGAAGTCATAATCTTAATTGTTTTACCATCCACAAAAGATAAGACGGACACTTCCCGTCCTGTCATAAATTCTTCAATGACAATGGTATTTCCTGCACTGCCAAATTTCTTATCCAGCATTAACTCTTTGACACCGTCCATTGCCTCTTCTTTGGTATTGCAGATTAACACTCCCTTTCCAAGAGCCAGACCATCTGCTTTTAAAACAATCGGATACTTGGAAGTTTCCAGATATTCCATTGCCGCTTCCGGCGAGTCAAAATTCTCATATCCTGCTGTAGGAATATTGTACTTTTTCATCAGATCCTTAGAAAAAGCTTTGGAACCTTCCAGAATGGCCGCATTCTTTCTTGGTCCGAAAACTCTCAGTCCTGCTTCTTCAAATTTATCAACAATTCCGCCCACCAGCGGGTCGTCCATGCCCACAACGGTCAGATCAATTTCTTTTTCCTTTGCAAAAGCTGTCAGTTTATCAAATTCCATGGCTCCGATATTGACGCATTCTGCAATCTGTCCGATTCCGGCGTTACCCGGCGCACAATATATCTTTTCTACTTTAGGACTTTTTGCCACGGATGCAGCAATTGCATGCTCTCTTCCGCCACTTCCTACAATTAAAATTTTCATATGATATACCTCTTTATCTTAAATTTCAAAAGTGTCTTCTATTACACTCTTCTATCTCTTTACGAAAGGTCACTGTTTGCAATGGCATTAATTGCCGCCGGAAGTATTTTCCACTCCGCCTGCTCCATAACCCGTTTCTGCAATGTCTCCGGTGTATCGTCCGGCATAACTTCCACCGCTTTCTGATATATAATCGGACCCGTATCCGTTCCCTCATCCACGAAATGGACCGTGGCGCCGGTTACTTTCACGCCTCGCTCCAACGCTTTCTCATGGACATGCAGTCCATAAAAACCGTTGCCGCAAAAAGCAGGAATCAAAGACGGATGTACATTGATAATTTTATTTCTGTATTTTGCAATCAGTTCCGGTGGCAGTACAAGAAGAAATCCGGCAAGAACAATTAAGTCCAGATGATAGGAATCAATTCTCTCTATCAGAGCCTTGTTAAAATCCTCTCTTGTCTCATAATCTTTGACACATACGACTTCTGCCGCAATCTGATTATTCCGTGCTCTGGTCAGTGCATACGCGTCTTTTTTGTTGCTGATAACAACCTCCAGAGACGCATTGGTTATCTGACCGTTTTGTACTGCATCAATAATCGCCTGTAAATTCGTACCTCCGCCGGATACTAAAACACCTACTCGAATCATTGTCTTTTCTTCCTTCTTTTCATACGTTTGTGCTGTTTCTCTTTTTCAAAAATGATAACTTAACTTTACACCAGATCCACCGTCTTCTGACCTTCTTCAACCTGACCCACCAGGAAACATTTCTCGCCTGCTTCCGTAATGGCTTTCATGGCAGCATCCACATCTTTTTCATCTACTGCCAGCAACATACCTATACCCATATTGTAAGTGTTGTACATCATCTCTTCTGCAATATCTCCGGTCTTCTGAAGTAATCCGAAAATCGGTGGAATATCGAAAGAACCTTTCTTGATCACTGCCTTGACCCCTTCCGGTAACATTCTCGGAATGTTTTCATAAAAGCCTCCACCTGTGATATGACTGCATCCGTGAATTTTCACGCCGGCTTCTCTAATGGAATTTAACGCTTTCACGTAGATAACCGTAGGCGCCAGAAGTGCCTCGCCCAATGTAGTTCCTAATTCATCATAATATGTATTCAATGACGCTTCTGTCATATCAAAAACTTTTCTTACCAGTGAAAAACCGTTGCTGTGGACACCTGACGATGCAATGCCGATTAATTTATCTCCCGGCTTAATATTCTCACCGGTAATCATCTCTTTTTTATCAACCACGCCTACGGCAAATCCTGCCAGATCGTAATCGTCTTCCGGCATAAGTCCCGGATGTTCTGCCGTCTCTCCTCCAATCAGCGCACAGCCGGACTGCTTACATCCTTCTGCCACACCTTTTACGATTTCTGCAATCTTTTCCGGAAAATTCTTTCCACAAGCAATATAATCAAGGAAGAATAACGGCTCTCCACCACCGCAGACAATATCATTTACACACATTGCCACACAGTCAATTCCAATGGTGTCATGTTTATTCAAAACAAAAGCAAGCTTAATCTTTGTTCCTACACCGTCCGTTCCTGACACCAGAATCGGCTCATCCATATTTTTGAAAGAACTCATATCAAATGCACCTGCAAATCCACCGATGCCGCCTAAAACCTCCGGTCTCATGGTTTCTTTGATGGAACCCTTAATCAGTTCCACTGATTTGTAACCTGCCTCAATATCCACGCCTGCTTTCTTATAATCCATTTTGCTTTTCCTCCTGATTATTTGAAATTTATATAAATTATGTTTATCGGATTTTCTCTATTGGATTTTTGGATTTTCCTATCCTATTTCCTCTATCAGATTTTCCATTCTATTTTTTCTAATAGTTTTTATAACCTGTCTCTTTCAGTCTGGCGTCTTTTGCCACTACTTCTTCTTTCATTTGTTCAGCATATTTCTTAACCTTTTCTAAAAGTGTATCATCGGAAGTAGCCAGTATCTGTGCGGCAAGGATTCCTGCATTCATGCCACCATTAATTGCCACGGTCGCCACCGGTACGCCGGAAGGCATCTGAACGATAGAATAAAGGGAATCCACCCCTCCCAAATCAGATGTTTTCATCGGAATGCCAATGACCGGCATCTTAAACAATGCCGCACACATGCCCGGAAGATGTGCCGCCTTTCCTGCTCCGGCAATAATTACCTTAATTCCTCTGTCTTCTGCATTCTTTGCCCATTCAAAAAATACATCCGGCTCTCTGTGTGCTGAGATAATGGTCATCTCATACTCAATTCCAAACTGCTCCAATATATCTGCTGCTTTGCTCATCACAGGCATATCTGAATCACTGCCCATTACAATACCAACTTTTGCCATAAGATTCTCCTTTTTTCTTTTTGTTTATAAAATCACTGCACTGTATGCAAAATGCATTACAGGCACATCTGCTTTTCATTTTACCATAAAATTCTTACTTCGAAAAGACAATATCTGCCTGATTCTGCACTTATTCTACACATATTTTCCCAAAACTTGGTTTTCATAAAATATTTATGTTTCTTTCTGCCCGAAAGGCTTATTTAACAGTTGGGTGCCGTCTAGGACAAACCTTCCGTCTTTAATAATAAAAATTTCTTCCCCTTCTTTGGTAACTGCCACAATTTCTCCCAATTCATCATAGGGAATGGTAATGTCCGTATGACATCCGAAATATGCTTTGGAAGCATCCGTCTTTCGCAAAGCAGATACTTCATTATCTCTGGCAATCACTTCTTTCCCGTCAGGATTATACACTTTCACATCCTCTTCAAAAGAATAGCAGGTATCGCCCACCGCAAAATGAGGACCCATTTTTTCCACAATCAGAATCGGCAGTTTGTATACCACATCAAAGGTGTTGGCAATCACATAGGCGGTAGTGTTTGTTCCTATGGCAAACTCTCCTATGGGCAGTGTGTCGTGATTAAACATCAAATTTTCCTTGATATACTTCCTGTTTTCTTCTTCCGTGTCGAAATTCTTACAAGTATAATTTTCTATCATTCCGTCATGGAACGTAATTTCTAAATCCTTATATTTTAACTCTCCAAGATATACCTCGCTGACGTGAAGCACACCGCCAGTTCCTTTTAATACCGGAGACGTAAACACCTCGCCCAGCGGAATATTTACGTCTGCCAGACAGTTTTCAAAATTGGTCTGCTTTTCAGGGTTTGCAAGAGAATGCAGTTCCACATTTAAATAGGTTTTATTGTCTCCTTTTCCCACCACTCTGACATGTTCTGCCCTGTCAAGGGTATCAATGATTTTCTGCTGAACTTTTCCGTATTTTTCTGCATCCAGTGTATTAATTCTCACTGTGGCATCAAACATTTCTTCAAACTTCTCTCCAAATTCAGGAATCGGAAATGCAATAATCGTAAAACTTCTCTCATCTCCTTTAATATACGTCTGAACAATCTGCATATACTCTGTCCGGTAACGGACACTTAACTTCTGTTGCTCTTCTGTCAATGCCGGTGCCTCTTTTTTGTTCTCCGGCTCAAATGGATTCTCTCCAAAGATTTCAATGACTGCGGGACCTGCCATTTTTCCCGCAATATCTTTACGCTCTTCATATGCCTGTCTTGCCACCTCCAGCTTCCGTTTTACAAAAGCCTTGTCGAGATATAACGCCTCATCAAACTTATGGTCAAACCAATATTGTTTATTAGGCATGGTGGTCTGATATCCACCAGGGTATATGACCGGTTTCAATCCCATCTTCTCAAAATCGGCAATGGCTGATTTTACAATCCTTTCAAATCCCAAATTGTACCTGATATCTACTGTCTCCTTAACAGACAAATCTTTCCCCGCATTTTCAAATCCCCGCCGGTAACCATCTGTATAAACGTGTGCCAACAGATCTATTTTTTCCTGGTCCAAGCTGTTCAGATATTTTGCCATTTTTATTTCATTTGCACCCACATGTTCGCCATATTGATAGAGATATCTCTCATCTGATAAATTGCTTTTTGTTACAATATCCACGGCAAACTGATTATCCGGATTTACTGCATAATCCACCGAATACTCCATAAATATTTCGGTATTATCTTTTTCAAAAGAGTACAAAATATCTTTCAGATTGTCGTATCGTAATTCATCTTCATCCTCAAACATGTTATAAACTTCAATGAACAGCTCCATGCGTAATGTGACAATCTCCATTTCGTCTCTGTATATACTGCCTGTCAGATCCCGTATCTTCTTATACAGATAACATAAAATCCGGCCGTATTCTTCTCCCAGACACTTCACCGCATAGGCCGGATTTGCAAAACTGCTGTCATAATTTTCCCTGTAAATCTCCTGATAAAGTTCTTTATTTAATTTTTCTAACTGTTCCAGCGTATAACTGTCGAACCGTTTCTGTCTAATTTCCCCAGACACAAAATCCAGTTTCAGAATAAATTCTGAAACTGTCTGAAAATACCATACATACTGTTTTTCTACCAGCTCTTCTGTCTTAATTTGCCTGATTCTGTCAATTGCGATCTGATATCGCTCCTCTATGATATTCATTTACTTTTCCTTTCCTATACAAAAATTAAATAAATGCCCAAAATAAAAATCCATATGATGGCATTGCAAATCGTACCGATATATGTATACATCATAAACCGGTTTTCTTCATCAAAACTCTTAATGCCGATGCCAAATCCCAACGCCGAGGCAATCAGTGCCAAAAACATCATAAGTCCTACATATATACCGGCATTTCCTCTCATCAGGGTAGAAATCACTACCGCCAGAATCATCAGTATCAGGCTGGCTGAAGCAATCAGCGAGGAAGTTTTCCCACCCTTTGTGTATTTTCTCAGTGGAATATGCTTTGCAAGTTTATCCTGTTTTTCGTCTAATTTTATTTTCTTTTTTTTATCCCAAAATTTCCAATTCATACTAAATGTGCCTTCTTATTTTTGTAAGTTTCATGAAAATATATCCTGCAAGTCCACCAATGGTATTTAAAAAGATATCGTCCACGTCAAAAGCGCCGACTTTCATCAGCAGCTGCGCCGTCTCTATGCCAAGACTGAAAATCATCGTCATCAGTGTAACGCTGACAAAATTTTTAAAAATTTTCTTTTTTGACACAGTAGGCAGTAAAAATCCAAATGGCATAAAACAAACTACATTTCCTAATAGATTTACAATGGTAATATGCCATCCGTAAGCATGTCTCATATTCCAAAAACGTGTTATTTCTTTAAATAATGTAAGATTGTACCGATACTCGTCACTGACCATGGTTCTATCCAATGTCTCTGAAAAAAACATAAAATACAGTGCCAGTATCATATACAGCACAAAAAATATCCTTCCAAAAAGGCGCACTTTTCTATTTGTCTTTGTCACTTCACTTCTCCCTATGCCTTATTTTGCGCCGTACTGCTCATAATATTTATCAATGGCAGTTTTTATCTCATCATTGATTACAACTTTTCCATTACATTCTTTATTATAAAGATGTTCTACCACGTCATCCATAGAGACAATGGCATTTGCATCAAATCCGTATTTTTCTTTGATTTCTTCCAAGGCACTTTTATCACTGTCACGGCCTTTTTCCATTCTGTTTAAAGATACCATGAGACCTAAAATCTCAACATCGCCCTGTGCTTTGATAATCGGGAAGGTTTCTTCAATGGATTTTCCGGATGTGGTCACATCCTCAATAATGACAATTCTGTCCCCGTCTTTGATTGGACTTCCTAAAAGAATTCCTGCATCCCCGCCGTGGTCTTTCGCTTCTTTTCTGTTGGAACAATATTTAATTTCCCTGCCGTATAATTCGCTGAACGCAATGCAGGTTGCTACACCAATCGGGATTCCTTTGTATGCCGGTCCGAACAGTACGTCAAAATCATCACCGTAACGATCATGAATCGCCTTTGCATAATACTGACCTAATTTATGTAACTGCGTACCTGTCACGTAAAGTCCTGCATTCATGAAAAACGGAGATTTACGTCCGCTTTTTAATGTAAACTCTCCAAACTTTAATACGTCGCTCTCCACCATAAATTCTATAAATTCCTGCTTGTATGCTTCCATTTTTAAAAATCTCCTTTATATTCATTTTGCTATGAGCCCTGCTTTTTCAAAATGCAAATACCCGCAAATACGTGCCTTTAAAGGGTATTTTGTATTTTTGAAAAAATACGGCGACAGTCGTGACCGAGAAAGCTTTGCTTTCGAGGTGCATGCTTTTATAATCCTTCCTAATGTAAAATACTCAGGAATGAACCATCAAATATCCTTTTTATCTTACCACGAAAAGCCGACTTTCACAATCCGTAAAAGATATGTATTTCACATTGTATCAATCTTTTTCACTCATATTTAACCCTTCTTTAGAAAATTGCAAAATTTCCTATTATAGATTAGGGTGTCAAAAGACCTGTTATAAAATATCTGGTTTTATTTGTACCTTGAAATTTTAACACGATTTGAGTTGAGGAAGCGACTTTGAACTGTTTTTAGCAATATCCTAGATGATGCTTGCTGTTCCTGGTTATACTATTTGAGTTTTTTGAGCACAGTTTTCTAATCCATTGACATAATCCAACAGCTTTTGAAAATCCAATGCGGCTATCTTAAAGCCAAAATGGAGTCGGCTGCGATTCTTACCTCTGGTTGGAATCTTATCCACGTCATATCTCCTTCTCAAAAGAGATGGGATTGCCTCTACACCATTACGGAAACGTGCATATTTGCTAGATTCCTTCGGTCTTCATGTACTGTAATTGCTTTGCCCTTCCTACCGCTTTCCAGGAAACCTCCTTGCGAACTCTGTTTTTTAAGAACTGCGGATTACGTCTTTCTTTGTAGGGGCATGAATTACACTGCTCCGTTTTGAAGTATGCAACAGAACGCTCATTTCCAGAATCATAGACGCATTCTGTTGGAGCGCAGCCATTGATACATTCAATCAAAAAGCATCCATCCTCTGTAAACTTAAAATCAGCATATATCTCATCCGGTTTTCGACCGGTGAAATTTGTGGTAATGAGTTTAAGGTTATGTGACGCTGCTATCTGTGAATTCGTTTCACTGTGAAAAGCACCATCGGCAACCAGAAACGAGCCATCATCAAATCGTTCCTGTTCATTCAGGTAATCTTTCATAAACTGATTGTCGGCATATGTGTTCTTTTCATATGCATACTCAGTTATAAGGCTCCCATTTTCTCCAACGGATTCTACGAGATTGCCAACATATCCCAAGTGCTTTCCTCCAGTTTTATATCGGAAGGCGGCTTCCGGATCGGACGGATTTAACAGGACTTCCGACGGGTTTTCAACCTCTTCTTTTTGGCGAAGGCGTCTGGAACCATCATCATCGAGGATAGTTCTTTCCTTTAAAAGTCGAATTAAAAGCTGGTATTCACTGGTGTCATCCAGTTTACCTGTTTTGTCGCAAATCTCAATTAGTTTTTCGGCATCATTCATTACAACAACGGTTCTCTCGGCCGCATCAAGCTCGCGCTTATGGTAGATACAGCGGTTATAGTCATCCTTTTCGATGTAATGGTGCTGCTCATCCGGAATAGAAACATCACGCTGCTTCATGATTTTAGCAAGGTTTACAACGCATTCATGAATCAGGTCAACCTCATGCTCTGTTTCGTATGCTAATACCCTCGCTCTGAATCTGCTTAATGTACGATCACTAAGGGGCTGTTCTTCAAAACTTGTTGTATGAAGGGCATACTGATAACGGATGTCAAACATAAGGACTTCGACTAATTCATCATCCGTATCGCCAAGAGCTTCTTTTAAAATCAAAGCACCGACGATTACATTGACCGGTGTGTTAGGGCGAGAGGCCTTATCACTATACAGTGGAGAAAAGATAGTTTCATCAATAGCAGGAAAAACCTTCTCTGCAAAGGTTCTGGCCCATGATTTTTCTAAAAATCTTTTTTCTCTTTCTGTCAGATTCAAAGTACTATCTGTCAATGATAATTGTTGTGTATTATTTGCTACAAAAGCCATATGAATCACCTCAGTATTTGATACTTATATTTTACCAAATATTAGAACGATTTGATATATCGTGTTGATGTGGTATAAAAAAAGTTGACACCCCATTCTCAAGGATTGGGTATATAATTAAGAGAATAAGGAGTGAACAAAAATGGCAGAAAACAGGCAATATGACCACGAATACAAAGTACAGGCAGTAAAGCTGGCAAAAGAAATCGGACAGGCTAAGGCTGCTAAAGAACTAGGGATTCCCAGGAATACCATGTATGGCTGGGTACGAGCCAACCGGCTGGGCAATCTTGACCTTGGGGCTGGCTCACAGACCCCGCAAAGTGCCATGACGCTGAATGAGGAGCTTATCCAGCTTCGCCAGCAGGTAAAAGAACTGGAGAAAGAGAACCGCCGTCTAAAGAAGGAAAATGATTTTCTGGAGGAAGCTAGTGCTTTTTTCGCCGCGAGCCGTCTGAAGTCAGCAAAAACGAAAGAATGAAGTTGATTGCCCTCAAAACAAAAGACGGCGAAATAAAAGGCGATATCGCTTTTTACTGTAGAGTCCTTCGTGTCAGCAGGCAGGGATTTTACCAGTATCTGGCGAATCAGAACCGTCCATGGAAGTATCAGCCTCTGGCAGACGCCATGATGGAGATACTTAAGGAAGATACATGCAATGACACCTATGGTCGGGTTCGTATGTATCAGGCGTTAACCCTGAAACAGCCTGAGAATGTTGATATTCCTAGTGAACGCACGGTTTACCGTATCATGGAAGAAATCGGGATCAGCCATCATCCCAGACGTAAACCGAACGGAATCACGAAAGCAGACCGGGAAGCCAGAAGGTCAGATGATCTCTTAAAACGGGATTTCCATGCGGATGAACCATTGACAAAATGCGTAACGGACATAACAGAGATTAAAGCCAGCGATGGAAAGCTGTATGTTTCAGCCATTTTTGACTGCTACGATTCTGGTGTAATTGGACTGGCGATGGATACAAATATGAAGGCACCATTATGTGTGCAGACACTGGAAAATGCCAGCAAAGCATATCCTGATATCCGTGGAGCAATCATCCATAGTGACAGAGGGAGCCAGTATACCAGCCAGATTTACCGGGAGGCAGTTTGTAAATATGGCATTCATCAGAGTATGAATAGTGCAGGAGGAAGATGCCATGATAATGCCCGCTGTGAGAGCATGTGGGCCAGAATGAAATCAGAACTGCTGTATGACCGTTATGACACAGAAAAAATGACGACAGATGAGCTGAGGACTCTTATCTGGAGATATTTCATCAGCTACTGGAATAACAGGAGAATCTGCTCTGCCAATGGAGGACTTCCCCCAATGGTCAAACGACAGCAATACTATAATTCCCAGAAGGAAGCCGCATAGGATACAAAATCCTTGAGGAAAATGTGTCAACTAATCTTGACAAAATCA
>CAJFUA010000003.1 GCA_904420085.1 uncultured Eubacterium sp.
ATCCTCCTGAATTAATATTTATTTTAACATTAATCCAAGAGGATATATACAACTATCTAGTTTACACAAAATTTTTTACAGTCTCATATGCTAATTTCTATTTCCGACAGCCTGAAAACAGGGTATTCCATAGAAAATGCCATAAAAGAAAGTTATAAAGATATGTGTTCCATGTATGGAAAAGACAGTGACATATGTAAGGAAATCCAGATTATGATTTCTCAGATAAAGTTAAATAGCGGAACAGAAAAAGTGATTTGGGACTTTTCAAAAAGAATAAAATTAAAAAATGCCCGTTTGTTTGCGAGTATATTTCAAGTGGCAAAAAAAACAGGAGGTAACATAACGGAAGTCATAAAAAGTGTTACGGATGATATTGTGCTGAAAGAAGAGGCGAAGGAGGAAATTAATACATCAATTACGGAAAAAAGGCTGGAGCAAAAAGTTATGACGGTCATTCCCATGTTTATCATTTTCTATGTTACGGTTTCCTCACCGGGATTTTTAGACATTATGTATGAGAGCATTCTTGGAAAAATAATTATGTCCGTATGCATAGGAGCCTATATATGTGCCTATATTTGGGGAGAGAGGATCATACAAAGCATAACGAAGGAGTAAGGAGAAAGATTTGGTATTAATATCGGTTACGGGCATTATGATATTAAGTTTCTTGATTATATTATGCGCACCGTATAAGAAAAAAGAGAGAAAGCGACAAGGTAAAAAAAGAACAAAACTTTGGTTTGTTTACGGACCTGCAATGTTTATTGTGGACAGATTACCGGATAAAATCGTCAGGAACAATCAACAGGTAAACAGGTCTATCGAAAAATTGACTGTCAAAGAAGATGTTGAACAGGAGAGATATATTTATATGACAGACAAAGCAGCAATGTGTATTGTGGCTTTGTGGGTTACATTATTTCTTACGCTGGCAGTTGGCATTTCCGAAAAACAAGAAGAAAATATCATAACCCATATAACAAGAGATGAGAAAACGGATAGGGAATACAGTCTGCAGATAGATAAAAACGATGGAGGAAAAGAACAGGTAACACTTCACGTAGCAAGAAAGCAATATACAGAAAAACAGATAGAAAAGATATTTAATAAAAGAAAACCGGAATTAATCAAAGCAGTTTTAGGAAAAAATGAAAGTCAGGATAAAGTCAGTCAAAATCTGAATCTGGTAACGGAAATAGGAAAAGAAAAAATTTTTATTTCGTGGACCATAAGCGACAGCAGCAAAATCAGTTATGACGGAGAACTGTCTGAGAAAATAGCGAAAGAAGGAGAGGCAGTCACCCTTACGGCGACAATGACGTTAGAGAAAAACACTTGCGATTACAGTTTTACCGTGAACGTATTCCCGCCACAGAAAACAGAACGTCTGGGGGAACAGTTGCAGGAATATGTCAATGGGAATGAAAAAGATAAAGCACAGGTAAAACTTCCCGATGAAATTGATGGAGAAAAAGTGCATTATGGCAGTATTTCATCCAAGATAAGCGGGTATGTGCTTATTATAGGATTCATAATATCGGTGGGTCTATTCTTTCTCAGAGATAAAGATCTGAAGAAACAGGTGGAGGAAAGAAACAGACAGCTTTTTAATGATTATCCGGAGATTGTCAGCAAGATACTTTTATATTATAGTGCAGGACTCTCTATTCGGGGAACAGTTGAGAGAATTGTAAAAGCGTATGAGGAGGAAAAGGCAGATAATGAGAAATGGTATCGATACGGATATGAGGAGTTATCCATGTGCCTGATGAAAATGAAAAGCGGTGTATCCGAGATTTCTGCAATAAATCAGTATGGCGCAAGATGCAAGCTTCACTGCTACATAAAGCTGGCAGGATTAATGGAACAGAATATGCGAAGAGGCACAAAAGAACTTTCACTGGTTTTAAAAGGTGAATTAAAAGAAGCAATGAATGAAAAGAAGAATCAGATGTTAAGAAACGGTGGACAGATATCTACAAAATTACTAGGACCGATGGTGATTATGCTGCTTATCGCCATTGTCATAATTATGGTACCCGCATTCATGTCCATGGGATTTTAAGAAAGGAATGTGTATGAGAAAACAAGTAAGAGAAAAAATAAAAGAAATTATCAGAGATGAAAGTGGAATGGGAGTTATTGAAATTGTATTGATTATACTTGTTCTGGTAGGACTTGCCCTTGTCTTTAAAAGTCAGATAAGTTCCGTTGCGAATGGGGTGTATGATTCTATAAGAGAACAGGTAAAGACATTTTAAGCATGAAAAAAGGAAGCATAACCATTTATATCAGTCTGGTGTTTGTCAGCGTATTACTTCTTATCAGTATTGTTATTGAATCCGCACGAATCAATGTGGTTCAGACGGAATGTAAAAGTTTTACATATTTAGCGGCAGATTCCGTACTGGCAGGATATGTCAGACAGGTATATGAGGACTATGGGATATTACTTGTATGGGAAGATAAGTCATTAAAAGAGCAGCTTATGAAATACATACAAGCTAATATAAATTTGGCAGATTTGAATATTGGCGGAACAAATTTTATGACAACCCGTTTAAGTGGTGTAAGCATTGAAAAAAAGGAGGAAATAAGTGCAAACGGAGGAGAAGTATTTATTAATCAGGTTTCGTCTTATATGAAATATGCCGTTGTCACAGAGTCAGTAAATAAGTTAATTAATTTATATTCGAGCAACAGTAATCAGAAAGAATACGACACGACTGAGTATATGACTAATGAACCGGAGGAGAAATCTTCGCAAATCAGTGAAATCGTAAAAGAAATTCATGATGAAATTGGTAACTTAAAGGAAGAAGATATAAAAGAAAAACTTAAAACTGAAAGAAAAAGAACCAGGTTTTTAAAAAATATAAATGATATTATGAACAAAATAGATGTTTATAGGGAAGAAAGAAAAGAATTCCTAAAAGAAAATACGGGGTTAAGTGACAGCGACTATATGGATTCCAACTTTGAAATTCTGGAACATATAAAGAACAAAATTGAGGAAGAAGAGCTTAATGTTTCCGGCAATTCCAAAGAAAATTGGGTAAATATAGGAGAGGAAATCGAACAGCAGATAAAAAATCTAACAGTAAATACTCCCACCCGGGAGGATGAGAAGAATAAAAATATTTATGAAAATGCAAAGGAGTTATTTGAAAAAAGTGTTCTGTCTATGGTAATACAAGACACATCCAATATTTCCTCCTCCGCCATTGCAGATTCAAATCTGCCATCAAAAAAAGAAAGCAATAAAAAAGACTCCATTGATAATATGTCAGACAAGGCAAAGTTGATTATGTATGGGGGATTAAAGTTTGGAAATTATCACGCAGTAAAAAAGAAGAGTGCTTTAAGTTATGAATTGGAATACATAATCGCAGGAAAAGATAATGACAGAAGTAATCTGACGGCAACCATCGAACAAATGGTGGGAATACGGAATATGGCAACGATTGGGTATCTCATCACGGATCAGGAAAAGATGGCACAGTTGTCGGCAATCGCATCTTCCGCAACTGCGGTCATAGGACTTCCATTTCTGGAACCGGTTATAAAAGGAATACTAATGGAAGCATGGGCATTGGCAGAGGCGGTAAATGATGTGAAGATTATCATGGCAGGAGAAAAAATTGACATTTTAAAGAATCGGGATAACTGGAAAACAAGCCTACAGAATTTATTCAGCGGAAAAGTCAGGGGTTCACAGAAAAAAAGTGCCGTGAATTATGAGCAGTTCTGTTATCTGCTTATGATGAAACAAGATATTCATATCATTGCGCTCAGAATGCTGGACCTGATTCAGGTAAATATAAAGAAAAATTATCATGGATCTTTTGACATTCATCAATGTATCTGCGGGTTTCAGATTACTGCCCGGTATGAGACGGAGCCATTGTTTGCGGCAATGCCCTGGGTGATTCATCAAATGGGACAAAAAATGGGAGCCTATGAGTTTTCTGTAACATGTAAAGACGGATATTAAGAAGATAGATAAGGAGGTAAATAAATATGCCCTTTTTCCAACCTGTTGTACATAGTGATATTTTAATAGGATGTGTTTCTCTCCGGGTACAAAGGCCAAAAACGAATAAAGAAAAGATAAAAACCAAAGAATCCCACGGAAAAAGGGCGTATTTATTTACCTCCAAAGGAAGTATCACTGTAGAGGCAGCCATTGTAACAGTGATTTTTATGCTGGCAGTATTTTCAGTTATCGGATATTTCACCATGCTGAACCAACAGTTGTCTTATCAGATAAAACTAAACAATATGGCGGTAAGAATGTCAAAGATAAGGTTTTATGAGCAGATATTGAAGCAGATAAAAGACAAAGATAATCCGTTTCAGGAAGAGATGGAACAGTTAAACAGTGACAAAAATTATCTGCCGGGAACACAGACAAAAGAAAATGATGAGGGAGAAATTGATCTTGTATACAGTTTTTACGGTACCGTCCCATGGATTCAGAAAAAGATACAGATTACGCAGCGATGTCTGGTAAAAGACTGGACGGGAAGGGATATTAAAAAAAGTCAGGAACTGGTGTATATAACGAAAACAGGCAGGGTGTACCATGTAACAAAAGAATGCAGACATTTATCGATTCATATTAGAAAGATAAGTTATTCTGTTTTATCCACAGAGAGAAACTCTTATGGAAAAAAATATGACCGTTGCAATCTGTGCGTTAAGAAGGAGGTATTAACAGGTTCAGAATTATATGTGACAGAAGATGGTGAAAAATATCACAACAGTCTGACGTGCAGCGGACTGCTTAGAAATGTTATTATAGTGGAAAAAAGCAAGGTGAAAAATATGCCGCCGTGTAGTAGCTGCGTAAAAGAATAAATAAAATACTTTATGTAATTTGTGAGGAAATAAAATGTTTTTTAAGATATGGGGATTTTTGTTTCTGTTGATTTGCGGGGCAATAGACCTGAAAACGAAAAAGGTGTATCAAAGTCTGTGCATCATCAATTATGGAGTGGCGACTGTCATAAAATTATTTATCAACGAAACAGATTTGCCGGCTATTGCCGGAGGGCTGATTGTTTGTGGGGCGCTGCTTATCATATCGTTAGTGACAAAAGAAGCAATAGGACAGGGAGACGTGCTGATTCTGCTCACCTTATCAGGAATACTAAATTTCAAAAATACAATAGAAATATTTTTTATGGCATTATTTTTGTGTTCATTCTTTTCCTTAGCAATACTGTTGATGAGAAAAGTAAAAGGCAAAGATACTGTGCCTTTTGTGCCATTCCTGTTTGTGGGGTATGGAGTGTGGTTTATGTCAGGAGGATACTATGTATGAAAGATTAACGAAAGTTAAAACAGGACAGATTACGATAGAGGCATCTATCATTGTACCTATGATTATTTTAATTATAACTGCTCTTATTTATATGACGTTATATGCTCACGACATAATCAGCATAAGAAGCAGTGCTTATGGGTTGGGGGTGGAAGAGGTGGAAAAGAATACAAAGATGGCAGGGCTGTTTGTAATAAAACCTAAAATTATAGAAACTGTTTCGAAAAGTTATATAAAAATAAACATGGATATGGAAAATAAGGAAAACACAAATTTTATTAAAAATATGATTTATGGTAAAAATCAGGAGTCAATAACCGTACAGAAAACAATGGATACGGAAGTTCTTTTTTCCGCAAGAGCATTGCTGGATACTATAGGAAAAGGAGACGTTTAGTGGAAATATCATATAATAAAGATGGAAATAGAAACACAATGATTATCAAAAATGTAAACGTTGATGAGAATCATTATAAATTACAGATGGTTTTGAATAATCGGATTGAGGGGATAATTCCCATCAGCATAGAACAGATAAATAATCAAAACAGCATTCAATACAATATTTCATCAAAGACCAGACTGTCAGATTTTTATGCAAGGAAACAGATGTCCGGGAAAGAGTTATATCGTTTCGTGGAAGATATCCGGGCACTGTCAGAAAAAATAAATGAGTATTTACTGGATATTAACAGTATCGCATTTGATGTAGAATTTATATATTATGACAGACAGACGGGAAGGTATGAGTTCTGCTACATGCCTGAAACGCAGGGAGATTTTCAGATAAAACTGAGAGATTTATTTGACAAACTGCTGGAGTATATCAACCATAATGATCAGGAAGCGGTTATGATTGCATATGGCATACAGCAGTTGACGCTTGGAGTGGATTTTACGATGCAGGACATTGTAAAATGCGCCTATGACAGTTTACGTGAAGTTGAGCAGAAAAACAGGGAGAGAGAGGAGGAAGAATACGATAGGGAAAGATTGGAAACAGAGAAGGATTTCACAAAAATGCATCTTCCATCTGCCGAAAAGAAAAAAGGGATATTAGAAGTTTTACAAACGTTATTCAGAAAAAAATCAAAGTATCAGACATGTGATGAAATGGAAGAAAACGAGTATCTGTCGGAAGAGTGGAATGCGGTTCTGGCAGAAGAGCAGGAGCCGTATCATCAGAAGAAAAAAGTGGTTTCCGTGGAACCGGATGAGAGGACAATGTTATTGACCAATCATGTGGCGGTAAAACCAATCATACTGACAGCGATGGGAACGGAAATGCCAATGAAAATAAAACCGTTGCGTTTTCCCTATATCATAGGAAAGAGCCGTTACAGTTGTGATTTTTGTATTGACAGTGCGGTGGTCAGCAGAGTACATATGCGAATCATGGAAGAATTGGACGATTATCTGATTGAGGATTTAAACTCTACCAACGGAACATTCCTCAACGGAGAAAAACTGGAGGGACATAAACCACATCCCATTGAAGCAGGAGACAAGGTAACGATTGCAAATATAGATTTTATAGTAGAGTAGCGAAAAGAAAAGTGCTACAATAAGTATAGTATCAGATGAAGCCAAAGGTCAGAGGAGGTATTATATGAATCCGCAAATCAGAGAATTAAAAGAGCTGATCGATGAAAGCAGTAATATTGTTTTCTTTGGGGGAGCAGGTGTTTCCACGGAGAGTGGTGTGCCGGATTTCAGAAGTGTAGACGGGCTGTATAATCAGGAATACGATTATCCCCCGGAAACTATATTGAGTCATACGTTTTATAGAAAAAACACGGAAGAGTTTTTTCGATTTTACAGAAATAAAATGCTGTTTCCAAACGTTAAACCGAATGCTGCACATCTGGCATTGGCGAAATTAGAAGAAATGGGAAAATTAAAAGCGGTCATAACGCAGAATATTGACGGTCTTCATCAGGCGGCAGGAAGTAAAAACGTGTATGAACTTCATGGTTCCGTTCATAGAAATCATTGTGAAAACTGTGGTAAGTTTTATGGTTTTGAGGAAATATACGATATGAAAGGTATCCCAAGGTGCGCGTGTGGAGGAGTGATTAAACCGGATGTGGTGTTATATGAAGAAGGACTGGATCAGACGACCATACAGTTGTCCGTACAGGCGATTGCGAAGGCAGACATGCTGATTATAGGAGGAACTTCTCTGGCGGTGTATCCGGCGGCAGGACTGGTAGACTACTATCGGGGCAGGAAACTGGTGTTAATAAACAAAAGTAAAACGCAGAAAGATCAGAGGGCAGATTTGGTCATTCATGAACCGATTGGGGAGGTATTTCGTCAGGTTGTGGGACTATAAAATATTTATTGTATGATAGAAGGTACTGTTGTATATGCAGTACCTTTTTTGTCGTAAAGTTTTTGGAATAAACCCTCGGTTTTGACAAATTCAAACATGTCCCCTGTGCTATGATTGGGACGTATCTTAGAAAAGGAGGGAGCCCATGATAGAGATGGTATATAGCAGTAAAGAGTCAAGAGAGCAGGATAACGTAATAATTCCAAAAAATATACGGCAGATGGGAGAGAATAATTCCAATCAGAAAATCTATATTGAAGATAATGTAATGACGTATTTAAAGAAGAAACCGGAAAACGAGGACAATGTAAAATATGGTGTGCTTCTGGGAGATATTAAAAGAAAAAGCGGCAATACATATGTTTTCGTGAGAGCGATGGTGGAAGTTCGTGACGTTATTGAAAACAGCCTGATATTTAATGATGACATCTGGTCAAATATTTATAAAGATATTAAAAAATTTTTTGGAAAAATGGATATTGTCGGCTGGTTTGTATCGGTTCCTTATCGTGTGAGAGATGATTTAAAGGGAATAAGAAAACTGCATATGGACAACTTTGCTGGGAATGATAAGATTTGTTTTTTGAGTGACCGGACAGAAAATGAAGACAATTTCTACATGTGTAGAAGGGGACGGTTGGAAAAACAGACCGGATACTATATCTATTATGAAAAAAATGAAAAAATGAAGAAGTATATCAAAGGTATGAGCAGTGAAAAGAAGGAAGAAAAGTCAATGGAAAATAGGAAAATAGAAAATAAAAAAGTAGAAATTAAAGAAAAACCGGCAAATGAACCAAAAAGTTTTCGTGAAGTGTTAAGAGAGAGCAGCCAGCCGGCAAGACAGGGACGGGTTGCTTATGGAATCAGTGGATTATTGATTGTAGCCTTATTGTTATCTACGGTGGTTATGCTGAATAACTACGGAGAACTGAAGAACATTAAACAGACACTGGCGGGATATAGTATGGATGAAGAGGCAAAAGCCGTAAACCAGATGCTTAATGGAGATGACGATATGACACGGATTGTGGAAACGGAGGAGACAACATCTGCAGAAGAGACAGAGACAATTGCAGAGGAAACAGAAACCATAGGCAGAGAGACATTACCGGAGGAAAGCGTGACAAAAGCACCGAAGGACAAAAATGTAAACAACCAGATAAGCGGCACCACTTATACGGTAAAAAAAGGACAGACATTGTATGATATCAGCATGAAAGTTTACGGCACAAGCGAGATGGTTGAAGAAATCAGAGAATATAACGGAATTGATGAAGATTACACAATCATAGAAGGACAAAAAATAAAGCTGCCATAAAAAAATAGTGCCATAATCGGAAACTTAGTGTATAATCGTAATAGATTTGAGAATAGGAAGTGAGATTGTGGCACGAAAAGATTCCGGAAAAGTAAGAAAATTTAAAAAATCTTTTACAGGCTCACAGGTAGTGGATTTCGTAAAAGCACATATCAACAGAGTAACGATTCGGATAGGTATTGCCATTTTAGCTGTTCTGGTTGTAATAGCAGGGTACAGTATATATAAAAGATACAGCAGTTATGATGATTATAAAGTGCTCAGTGAGATTAAGACGGACAGTGGTTCCAGCAGCAGATATCTTCCTTATATGGATTTTGTCATTAAATACAGTGGTGACGGCATATCTTATATAGACAGCGGTGGAACCGTCTGGGATGAAACATACCAGATAAAAACTCCCATAGTAGATATCTGTGATGAATATATTGCCGTGGCAGATAAAAACAGCAACAATATATATATATATGATGAAGATGGAAAACAGGGAAATATTACAACCGGTTTTCCCATTATTAAAGTGGAAGTGGCAAATCAGGGTGTAGTAGCAGCACTGTTGGAAGATAAAAACGCCAATTATATTGAAGTATTTGACAAAGAAGGAAATAAACTGGTTTCTCACAAGACACTGTTGGATGAAAATGGATACCCATTGGATTTCTCTATTTCCGATGACGGGGAAAAGATGGTGGTATCCTATATTACGGTAAATAACGGCGCGATGGGGAACAAAGTGGTTTTTTATAATTTTTCAAATTCAGGGAAAAATTCTGAAGATAAGATCGCAGGGGAACATGCGCAGTATCATGAGGTGATGGTACCACTGGTCAGGTTTCTGTCCAATGACACTGCGATTGCAGTAGGTGAAAATGTTTTGTCTGTGTATCATATCAAGGACAAATCAGAGTTAGAGGAAGAAATCAAAATTTCTGATGAAATCCAGAAGGTATTTTACAGTGAGGAGTATGTTGGTTTTATTCTGGAAAACAATAACAGTAAAAATCCCTACCGTATTGAAGTATACGACCTGCATGGAAAGCGAAAGATGAAAACAGAAATTAAGATGGACTATGATCATGTGGATTTTTCCGGAGAGCATGTATTGATGTATGATGATATGAACTGCAGGCTTATTTCATTTAACGGCGTGGAAAAATTCAGGACAACATTCAGAGGAGAAATGAATGGAATCGTTCCGGTGGATGGCGGCAGAGTCTTTTTGTTTATGACAAGATCCAAAATCCAGAAAGTAAAATTAAAGTAAGAAAGTACAAAGGAGACCTGTTGATTCAGGTGTGGAGGAAACATGGGAAATATATTGTTAATTTGTGTAGGTCTGTTTATGGCGGCAATGATTGCCATTGGATTAAAACGGGGAATGCTGAAAATGGCATTTTCGCTGGTGTCAGTGATTATTGTTTTATTGCTGGTAAATATACTGACACCACCGGTGAAGCAGTTATTAAAAACAACCCCCATTTATACACAGGTGCAGCATGGAATAGAGAACTATATTACAGATAATGTAGAAGCAACTACAGAAAATATGACACAGACAGGAGTCAGTGCACAAAGAAGAATCATTGACGGTCTTCCGCTTCCAAAAGAAGTAAAAAATGCATTAAAAGAAAATAATACGGAGGAGAGTTATTCTGCATTAAAGGTTGACTCATTTGTCGGCTATATCGCCCAATCTCTGGCAGATATGATTCTCAGTGCCATAACATTTGTGCTGTTATTTGTGATACTTACAATCTTAGTGAGACTTTTGGTTCATTTATTGGACATTGTGGCAAAACTGCCGGTCATCAAGACTTTTAATTCCATAGGTGGAGCGATTATGGGACTGCTGGAATCCATTATCATTTTATGGATATTGTGTATTGTTGTAACAGCCTTCAGCGCTACGGACTGGGGACAGTCCGTGTGTGCGGCCATAGCGGATAACGGACTTTTAAGTCTGATTTATGACAATAATCTGATTCAGCAGTTTATAACAGGAATTTTTAGTGTATAAATGTGTTGACAAAATAAGTTTCATCTGATACACTACTAACGCTGTTAATAAGTGGATACTTTATTCACTATGGCTCCTTGGTCAAGCGGTTAAGACATCGCCCTTTCACGGCGGTAACACGGGTTCGATTCCCGTAGGAGTCATTGCCGTCAAAGGTGTTTACAACCTTGACGAAAGAAATAAGCCTTGTTATAATAATGAGGTTTTATATATGGCGACATAGCCAAGTGGTAAGGCATCGGTCTGCAACACCGCTATCACCAGTTCAAATCTGGTTGTCGCCTCTACGAAAACCGTCTGCAAAAGCAGGCGGTTTTTATCATATAGGAAAAATCTTCGGATTGTGTCCGCACAAAATATTTCTTTAGGTAGATTTTGAATTATGAATATGTTATGCTAACAACAATAGAAGAAAGGGGTAGCATATGAACAGGAGAAAATTTTTATCTATTTTAACGATAGCTGCATTGATTGTAACAATGGTGGTGCCGGCTTTGGGAGCGTCCGGAGATGGTGAAGGTTCTGCGGAATGGCCGGCAAATATCAACATTTCGGAAAGTACATTAGAGACATCCTCTTATCAGTTAGGAGATGTGAAGGAGTTTTCAATTGGTTATTATCCGGCAAATATGACAGGAGCAGTCATTGAGGCGGACAGACATATAGAGATTACCGGACCTGAAGAGGTTACGTCTTTCCAGTTTTCCGAAGATAAGGGGAATACATGGCAGCCTATTGATAAATTTGAAGGAAACATAAAAATTACAACAACAACTGAACATAAAGTTCGTGCAGCTTTTCATGAAGAAGGTGAATATACAATAAGATTATGGATGACGGATGATGGGGGAGTTGTTGTAAAAGAATCCGTAAAAAATATATATGTGTCAGAAGAGGGGATTTATGTCAGACCAAATGCGCCTGCGGAGTTGAAAGAAACAGAAAACAAACTGGTATTTCAATGGCAGTATAATGCCAATAAAACCGTAAAATATAATTTTTATATTGATGGAGAAAAGGTAAATACGGAAGCAATTTCTGAAAAAATGTATGACGCGTCTGCGTATGCAGACCGATTTACGCCGGGTACACATTATGTATCGGTGACTTCGGTTCTCGTAAAAAACAATACGTTGTTAGAAAAAGTAGAGTCCGCTCCAATCACTATGGAATATAAGGTGGAGGAGACGACCACCAATCCGGAGATTACTACGACTGATGAAACCACAACAACGGAGGAAAGTACAACCAATTCGGAAACAACGACAGAAGACCTGACAACAAACCGGGAAACAACGACAGAGGAGAGCGTAACGAATCCGGAAACAACAACCGTAGGAGAAGACACAACGGATTCAGAGACCACTACAGCAGTGGAGCCTACAACCCAAGGGGAAACAACAACAAAGGTGCCATCGACAGCCACTGCAAAACCGACGACAAAGGCACCTGCATCAGGGAAATTAAAACTTGCCAAAGGAAAAATTATCAAGGCTTCCAAGAAGGCAATGGCAAAAAAGGTAAAAATTACATTTAAGAAGATTAAAAAAGCAAAATTTTATGAAGTACAGATATGCAGGGATAAGAAATTCCGAAAGAAAAACACGATTAAAAAGACCGTAAAGAAAACCAACTGTACATTTAAAAAACTGAAAGCTAAAAAGAGATATTATGTTCGTGTGAGAGCAGGAGCAAAAGTGAATGGCAAAAAAGTTTTTGGTAAATGGAGCAGTAAAAAAAGAGTCCAATTAAAGAAATAGCACGAAAAGAGTAGAGATTTCACAACATTTGTGAAATCTCTTGCTGCAAGGAGTAAATTATGTCCAAGTTAAGATTTTATGGAGGAAATCATATGGGAAATTTTATTTTAAAAGGGAAAACCCCAGTTAAAAAAATTGTTCTGTCATTTTTTATTGTTGCTGTTTTAGAATTGGCGGCATTCTATGTACTGATGCCGGCAATGAATATACATTCCATGGAATTCTGGGGCTTTCAGGGATTTTTTGCCGTGGCCTTTTTGGCACTGACATTCAGTTTTCCAAGCAGGGACAGGCTGGAAGTCAGATACAATATTGTATCAAAAATTGTTGGTATTTTAATCATACTTGCCATTGTATTTGTAATTGCCGGAAATATAATTTCGGCAAAATTATTTAATGCCGGCAGGTATGCTTCCTTAATGGAGATTAAGGAAACAAAATTTGAGGATACAATTGGGCAGACGGATGTGATTACGGATGTTGCTCTGATGGATACAGACAGCGCAAAAGTTGTGGGACAACGGGCAATCGGAGCATTATCGGATGTGGTGAGCCAGTATGAAATCAGTGAGAATTACAGCCAGATAGCATTGGATGGGGCACCGATGAAAGTGGCGTCATTGGAATATGCAGGTTTCTTTAAATGGTTTAATAATAGAAAAAACGGAATTCCCGGATATATTTTGGTAGATGCCGTGGACTTTGAAGCCAATTATGTAAAATTGGAGAAACCGATAAAGTACACACCGTCCGGATGGCTGAATGACAACCTGGAAAGACATCTCAGGCTGAAATATCCGACAGCGATTTTTGAGGGATATTATTTCGAATTAGATGATGAAGGAAAACCTTATTATATCTGTCCGACCATGACTGCCAGAGTAGGTCTGTTTGGCGGCTTTGATGTGAATGGCGTGATTATCTGTGATCCGTGTACCGGGGAATGTACAGAATATGAACTGGGCGACATACCTACATGGGTGGACCGGGTGTATGATGGTGATTTAATTGAGACAAAATATAACTGGCACGGAATGCTGTCTGATGGATTCTGGAACAGCATTATCGGTCAGAAAGACTGCAAAAAGACCACCGAAGATTATGGATATAAAGTGATAGACAATGACGTGTGGATTTACACAGGTGTCACTTCCGTGATTGACGATTCCTCCAATATCGGATTTGTTATGGTAAATGCAAGAACCGGTGAGGCAAACTATTTTAACGTGGCAGGGGCGGAAGAGTTTTCCGCCATGGAGGCAGCAGAGGGACAGGTGCAGAATCTGGGATATGATGCGGCTTTCCCATCGCTGATTAATATTGACGGCAGACCGACGTACTTTATGGTATTGAAAGATAAGGGAAATCTGGTGAAGCAGTATGCCTTGGTAGATGTGAAAAAGTATAGTATTGTGGCAACAGGAACTACGCAGAAGGATACGCTAAACACTTATAGGAAACTTTTGAAAGAAAACGGAATTGCGGCAGAAGTGGGAGAAGAAGATTTGTCGAAACAGTATACCCATGAAAGAATCACCGTGAAGGATATTAAATATGTAAATCTTACAGACGGCACCTTTGTCTATATAACAGACACAAAGGGAAATGTTTACAAGCAGAAATTTGCCGATGATGAGACACTTGTATTTATTCAGGTAAATGACATCATTGATGTATACTATGAAGAAAATCAGGAAACCGGAATACGAAGCATGGAAGAATGGAATGCAGAAAGAAAAAATGAAGTGGAGACAACAAAAGAAATTGAGACAACAAAAACAGAAGACAGGTAACATCCGAAAAAAAGTTATTGCGCTGGTGTTGGTGGCTGTTATGCTGATGCAGCCGGAAGTGGTTCCGGCTAAAAAAGTATATCGGATATCCAATGAGAGTCTTACGCTAAAAAAAGGAAAATCATATAAACTCAAACTGGTCAATGTACCTGCAAAGGCGAAAAAGAAGATAAAATGGAAAACTTCCAATCAATATGCAGTATCTGTAAAGAACGGTAAGGTAAAAGCGTTGAAGTACGGTACGGCAGTTATTACGGCCACATATAAGAAAACAAATTATATCTGCAGCGTAACTGTACCGGACACATCAAAGGACATTACTGCCAATGCATATTCAGTCACAATCATGGAGGGTGAAACATTTCAGTTGACGGCAACATCGGCCAAGAAAGTTTATTATCACTCGCAGAACGGACAGATTGCCAAAGTAAATTCGAAAGGTCTCATTACCGGAATAAATCCGGGAACAACCTCCATTATTTTAAAAAGTAAAAGAAGTTGGGTGGAATGTGTGGTTACGGTCACTGCCAATCCGGCCAATCTGGTTACGGACGTGACAGACACCCAAAATGAAATCAATGCTTCCAATCCTCAATTAAATACCAATAGTGTGGTTTTATTGGGAAGCAATGTGGGAGAGGAGAGACAGCAGTACATTTCTTTTTCCGGATTATCAGACAGCAGTGTGGTTCAATGGACCCTGCCAAGTACCAGCAGACTGACAGCAACGACATACCGGACGAAAATTGCTTTATCGGGAGACACGCCGGAAAGTGGAGTTATTCAGGCGCAGGTAGACGGAAAGACTTACAATATTCCATATACTGTATACAATCCTACTTTTACGCAGCCTTCCTCATTTATCATCAGGGGGAAGACGACGAAAATAGGAATATCTGATATCGGCTCTCTGAAACCGACCTATCGCAGCAGAAATAAAACCATTGCTGTCGTGACAGCCGATGGAAAAGTAACCGGGAAAAATTCGGGAGTAACCTATATTGATGCAAAAGTAGGAAGTTATACGTTTTCTTTTCGAATCGAAGTTGCTGCCAAAGGAATGAAAAAAATTGTAAATCGTGCCAATTATATTGTAAATCACTGGAAGTACAGTCAGGCAAAGAGAATGAAGAGGAAATACTATGACTGTTCCTCTTTGGTATGGAAAGGGTATAAGTCGTATAAAAAATACCACAGAAAGCTGGGCAGCAGAACATATGCGCTGACTGCGGCAGGATTATTTGACTATTTAAACAGCAAAAAGAAGATTGTATACTATGGTTATTTAGGATATGATTATCTGAAACCGGGTGATCTGATATTTTATGGCGATTACGATTATGCCGTACAGTACAGTACACCGGGAAGAACATTGGACATTTATCATGTGTCCATGTATGCAGGAAATGGAATGGTTGTTGAAAAAGGCGGACAATATATATCGTATAATAATCTGAGCCACGTGGTCGGAATAGGAAGGGTTGTAAATTAATGGATTATCATATTGGAGATAAAGTGATTTTAAAAAAGGGGCATCCCTGCGGAACCAATCAATGGGAGATTATTCGCGTAGGGGCGGATTTCAAACTGAAATGCACGGGATGCGGAAGAATTGTGATGGTGCCAAGAAAAACGTTTGAGAAAAGTCTGAAAAAAGTAGTGTCACAGTAAAAATAATCGTATTGTTTTTTCCGAGGGTCTGTCGGATAAAGGACAATACGATTATTTTTTTGCAATCAGTTTGGTACAGAATGATGATCTTATTTAGGAGGGTATTGACAAATAAAGCAAAAAGTGTATTCTTGTATTAAGAACTTAATACAATAATACAGAGAGGAGGAGTTGAATGTCGTGGAAATTAAAGAATGACAGACCGATATATACCCAACTGTTGGAGCAGATTGAACAGAAAATTATCTCCGGGGAATATGAACCGGGAAGCAAACTGCCTTCCGTAAGAGAACTGGCTGCGGAAGCGGCGGTAAATCCAAACACCATGCAGAGGGCAATGGCAGAATTAGAAAGTCGGGGGCTGATTATAACCAATCGGACGGCAGGAAGAGTAGTAACGGAAAATCAGGATATTCTGATTCGGCTCAGGGAAAGCAGAGCGGCAGATTACACGGATGAGTATATAAGTAAAATGGCAGAACTAAAATACAATAAAGACGAAATTATCAAATTTATCCAGAAGGGAGATAAGTCATGAGCATTTTATTTGAATGTAAGGATTTGAAGAAAAAATATGGAAAAAAAGAAGCATTAAAAGGTATCAGCCTACAGATAGAAAGTGGCCAGATTGTAGGGCTGTTGGGACCCAACGGAAGTGGGAAAACCACATTGATAAAACTGGCCAACGGACTTTTGACACCGTCCGGGGGAGAAATCACCATTAATGGAAACAAAATCGGCGTGGAAACAAAAAAACGGGTGTCATATCTGCCGGAGAGAACATATTTAAACAACTGGATGAAAGTCAAAGATATGATAAATTATTTCAGTGATTTTTATGAAGACTTTGACAGTCAGAGAGCTTATGATATGTTGAAAAAATTAAACATTGACGCCAACGATAAACTGAAAACCATGTCCAAAGGTACAAAGGAAAAAGTGCAACTGATATTGGTTATGAGCCGCAATGCAGATGTTTATTTCTTGGATGAGCCTATCGGAGGCGTTGACCCGGCGGCAAGGGACTATATTTTAAACACAATTATTACGAATTACAGTCCTACGTCCACCGTTATTATTTCGACCCATCTGATTTCTGATATTGAACAGGTACTGGATGATGTTGTTATGATTAAGGACGGAGAGCTGGTCATGCATAAACGTGTGGATGAAATCAGGGAAGAATATGGAAAATCTGTAGATGAAGTATTCAGGGAGGTATTCAAATGTTAGGTAAGTTAATAAAAAATGAGTTTAAGGCTACAGCTAGAACATTTGGTTTAATGTATTTGATTGTACTGATAGCAGCCGTTGCATTAAAAGTGTTTATGGAAATTCAGGAAGCATTTCATTTGGAAAACAGTATCATTGATATTTTGGGTGTTTTAACAGTTACTGTTTTTGTTTTAGGTATTATCGGAATCATTTTTGGAACATTTATACTGATTCTTAAACGCTTTTATGACAGCATGCTGAAAAGCGAGGGATATTTATCCTTTACGCTGCCGGTCACAGTAGGACAGCATATTGCCAGCAAGTCCATTGTAAGCTATATTTGGATTCTCCTGTCCGGAGTATTTATTTTCGCGATGATTATGCTGCTGTTTCTGGGAGATACATCTGTGTTTGTGTCTTTGGGACAGGAATTAAAAGAGATGATAGAACTGGTAAATCAGCATCACTTATGGAAATATGTCATTGAAGTAATTGCAGTACTGGCTGTCAGTGCCTATAGTTATATTGCTATCGGATATGCCTGCTTCAGTGTAGGCCAGGCATGGTCAAGAAGCAAGGTGGCGGGAGCGTTTGCGACATATATTGTATTCAGCATTATTACACAAATTGTTTCGACCATAGGAATGCTGGTGCTGTTTGGAGGACTGGATACGGTAAACCAAATCAATATGGGTGATGCATTCTTTGAGCCCCTGATGATTTTCGTGATTGTACAGGAAATTGTTTTTGCCGTTATTTATACGGTACTCACCTATGTAATGCTGAGCAGAAAATTAAATCTGGAATAAAAGGGAATTCCCCGAAAACTTACAAAAAAAGGATTGTTTACAGCCGATTTTGGACAGACGATTTGTGTGTTTCCAAATATTGACATTTTTATGTGGAAATGTTAGATTATAAATATGAGTAGTAGCGGGGGATTTATATATTAATTAAAAGTAGTACAAACTCTCGTTTCGACGAGAGTTTTTTATTTGAATATATTATAAAGTTATATTGTTTTAAAATAGATATTTAAAAGGAGAAAAATAAAGGAAAACAAGGTTTTTAATAGAATAAGGGGAGGTGAAGAGTTATTTAATTTAAATCTCTTATATGCAATTATTTTTATGAAGAGAAAAATTTATAAGAATATAAGTCATTTAAATTTGAGATTGTGAGACAATGAATGAAAACAGTTTTCCTTTAGTATTTTTATTACATTTTTGTTTTTAATTCATTTTGGAAATTGGGATAATCTTGCCAAAAGAATGTAATATAAAACGTAATAAAAATAGGATAGTGTACGATATAATATAGTAAGGAGGTAGTTTATGAAAAAAGTATGCAGGCTATTTGCAATATTAATAGTTATGATTATTGGTATTACTACTAATGTATCGGCGGTTATTGAGGAATGCGCACATAATAGAAGAACATTTAACGATAAAAAACTTGTTAGTGGAGTGGGCAATTATGGCGCAAATAGCAGATATTATTGGGTAGACACTAATTTTCATACTAACATGAAAAACAGAATTAGTTATGCAGTGGATTTTTGGGTAAATACATCCTCGAATCCTGGAGTTACAACACCTATATCAATAGTAAAGACAACAGATAGAACAGCGGCAACTTTTGAAATAAGAAGAAAAAGTTTAAGTGGTGGGACAACTGGTTTGACAGAGTTTTATAGTTATAGTACTAAGGTGGCAGATCCTTCTGCGAAAAATTAGACGTGGAATATTTGTTATATTGATGGTGTTAAAGTGACAGATTTAGATTATTCTAATGCTCAAAAAACAGGTCTTGTTGCGCATGAGTTAGGGCATGCCATGGGATTAAGTCATCAGCCAACAAGAAAAAGTGATTCAATTATGTATAATTATGATTCGAGATGCTTTGCAGATGGAAGTGCAAGAAACAGACCAGCGAAAAGAGATTGTAACAATATTAACCATATTTATTAATTAGGAGGGATACAGCATGAAAAAAAGATTATATTTTGTTATTTGTATGTTTGTTTTATTGGTATTAACCGGATGTGGAGAACAGACAGCCGAGAAAAGCGAAACGATAACGGAGAAAATGAATCAAGACAAAGTTGTGCAGTTAGATAAAGTGGATATATCACATTTAACAGATGATAATGTCATAAGAGTTGAATCACAGCCTTCATTTGCCTACTCCGGTCAGACCGTTGACGACGTATATAGTCATTCAGATTTGATTGTGCAGGGAAAGGTCAGTGATACATATTTCACGACGATTGACGGAATGGCATATACGGTAATGGAATTTGAAGTGGAGGATGTGTTAAAGGGGAATGCTGAAAAGAACAGTACCATCACAACGCTGACTTTAGGAGGATATACCACACTTAGAGAGCATATTGAAGCCAATGATGACGCTTTCCGATTTGCAGATATTTCAGAAGATAAATGGGACACTACTTATTTGGAAAGTTATACGCTGAAAGACGGATATCCAAAGAAGGGAGAAAAATATGTACTGGCGCTTGTAGATGACAGCACTTTTGTAAAAGGAGTTTACAGTACGTTAAACATTTACGAAGGAATGTTTAAATATGACAATGGTCAGTATCGCAGAACTTTACCAGAGCAAAATTACTACGGAAACAAGAAAAAGGCAGACAAGACATATTTTCAAAATGATACCGCATTTCAATATAAATGGTTCAAGGAAAAGTGTAATGAGATAAAGACAAAGAAATAATGGAGGATTCCGAAAAAAGCCCTTGCAATAAGGGCTTTTTTGTGTTAATATGATTTCTCGTGATATACAAATTATTCCTTGCTTTTTCCGTGAGTGGGAAAGGCCAGAGACCAGAAGGAGGTAAAAAGCATGAACAAATATGAGATGACAGTGGTTATCAGTACAAAGCTTGAAGATGAAGGAAGAACAGCAGAACTGGACAAAGTAAAAGCACTGATTGAAAAGTTCGGCGGTACCATCACAAACATTGATGACGCAGGAAAGAAAAAGTTAGCTTACGAAATCCAGAAGATGTCAGAAGGTTACTATTACTTCATTACTTTTGATACTGATAATGTAAATGCTCCAAACGAAATAGAGAGCCAGCTTCGTATTATGGAAAACATCATCAGATTTATGTGCGTTTCAGTAGAAGCATAGTTTGAGATAAGAGAGGAAGTAATATGAATAAAGTAATACTAATGGGTCGTCTGACCCGTGATCCTGAAGTCAGATATTCTACATCAGGAGACAGTCAGCTGGCTATTGCCAGATACACATTAGCAGTAGACAGAAGATTTAAAAGAGATGGAGAGCAGACAGCGGATTTTATCAGATGCGTTGCATTTGGAAGAAGTGGTGAGTTTGCTGAGAAATATTTCCACCAGGGAACAAAGATTGTAGCAGAAGGTCGTATTCAGACCGGAAGTTATCAGGACAAAGATGGTAAGACAGTTTATACCACAGAGGTAGTCGTTGAAAATCAGGAGTTTGCAGAGAGCAAGGCGGCATCCGATAATAATGCGGGATTTGTTCAGGCACCTGCAGCATCAGAACCTACTGCTCCGGCAGGAGATGGTTTTATGAACATTCCTGACAATGTAGATGATTCAGGATTACCATTTAACTTTTAATGAAATCAGGAGGTCAAGTTATGCCATATAATAAGAGTGAAAGACCGGATTCTCCAATGAGAAAAAGAGGCGGTCGCAGAAGAAGAAAAGTTTGTGCATTCTGTGCAAGTGAAAATAAGGCAATCGATTATAAAGATGTAGCTACATTAAAGAGATTCGTATCTGAGAGAGGTAAAATTCTTCCTAGAAGAATGACAGGTACATGTGCAAGACATCAGAGGGCTCTTACAACAGCAATCAAGAGAGCAAGAAATATCGCATTAATGCCATATACAGTTGAATAAGATATTGGTTTTAAAGGCTTTCCCGATAGCGGGAGAGCCTTTTTTAAAAATATGGAAATTAAAAAAATAATATTGCGCTTTTACATCAGAATAAATATAATAAGACTATAAGCAGAAAACAGACTTATATACTATAGCATGAACAAACAGATTACATAAAGGAGAGAGATATTATGTTAAGAAAATTATCAACAAAAATGATTGGGGCATTTCTGATAATTGCTTTGGTATTTACATTGGCACCGGCAAATCATACTGTTTCGGCAGCAGCAAAAAAGAAAACAGTACGTGTCAATAAAAGAATCACGATAAAAACTACGAAAAAAATTAAAAAGGTTAAAGCATCGAAAAAAGGCATTGTAAAAGTGACTTATCAAAAACGGGCGAAAAAATTTAAAGTAAAGGGATTAAAAAAAGGAAAAGTTACATTGACAGTAACCTTCACAAACAGAAAAAAGGCAAAATATCAGATTACCGTTAAAAAGAAAACGACCGTAAAGAGCGACCCGACGTTATCTAAATATGCAAAACAGGTGGTAGCACTGGTCAATAAAGAGAGAACAAAAAGAGGTTTAAACAAACTGAAAATGACAAATTCCGCTCTTCAGTCAGCGGCACAAAAGAGAGCGAAAGAAATCACAAAACTGTTTTCCCATCAAAGACCGGATGGAACCATGTGTGATACAGTGTTGGATGAATATAAGGTAAAATATATGGCCGTAGGAGAAAACATAGCGATGGGTCAGTTTTCACCGGAAGACGTGATGGATTCATGGATGAACAGTCCGGGGCACAAGGCAAATATTTTGTCCGACTCTTATACAGAAATAGGTGTAGGCGTTTATAAAGATGATTTTAGGTATTATTGGGTACAGATATTTATAGGTAATTAGAAATGCACATAAAAATCCCCTTGTTTATCAGAGCAGGGGGATTTTTAATATAGCAGGGATGCATAGAGGTGAGACAGGATTAGATGAAAAGAAAAGTATTCTTTCTGTTGGGAGCGGCAGTGCTTCTGACATGCATTTTTTTATGGGATAAAAATGGCAAAAAAACTTTGAATCAAGATAAGAGTGATAACTATGTCCAAAGTACCGGACAAAACATGACAGAAAATCAGGATTATCAGATAAACAATGTGCCTATGTCACAAGAAGAAAAAGAGAGAAATATGGAAGAACTTTTTGCAGTTGCGAAAAAATGTAAGTCAATATACAGTGTGGCAGACAAGGGGAAGAGTATAAATATTACGCTGGATGAACAGGTTGTTCACCGGATGGTAGAGAAAGCGGCAGAAGACGGAAAAGCTGTCATTTGTGGCAGTCATGATGCGAATATGATAAATTACGAAAAAGTGCATGAAAGTCTGCAAAAAGCGGAGAGGGGAGAAAGGCAGGAAACGGAGTTTTATGAGATAAATGCAAGTGGAATATTCCGACGCTATATTTTACAGTTTCAGGAAGGCAGGCTGGTAGTCACTTTGGCGGAAGCAGGTTTGGACAGTTCCTTAACGTTGCAACCCAGTCAGATGGAAAAAATAGAGGTATATGACTGGAAATACACGGACAAAGGATGGCTGATTTGGGAAAAGGCATTGTCCAAAAATCAGGAAATGGACATGCATGTATTTTACCGCATTCTCCCGCTGGATGAAACATGCAGGGAAATCGGAAATAAATATATTAACCCTGTCAGCTATTATGGAAACAATCTGTTTTTGGAAGACTGGAATCAGGACAGCATGGATAAAATTGAATTTAACGATCTGATAGATAATCTTTATGTTATGTATATGGGAAAGCGGCTGGATGCAGAAAAATTTTCCAAAGGAATTCCGAAGAAAATTTTTGAAAAAGTGATTGGGAATTATTTTGATATTTCTATCCGTCAGATTGAAACATATGCAAGATATGATGAAAAGAAAAAGAAATATCCATGGTCGCCCATCGGATGGTGGAACCGGATTTCCCAGTTTTATCCTTTTTCGGAAGTGGTAAAATGTGTAGAAAATGGAGATGGAACTGTGTCCGCATATGTGGAAGCGATATTTGTGGAAGAAGGAACGGACTGTAGTTTTCGTCATATCGTGACCCTGCGGGAAGATGAAAATGGAAACTGGATTTATCTGGGAAATAAAGTAGACAGAAAAGATGCCCTTCAAATTCCCAGATATAGAGCAAGAAGGGAATATGAAGAGCATTCTGACAGTTCCTATTAAAAGTATTAAGTTCTCATGGCTCCATCCACGGAAAGAATTTCACCGGTAACGTAGCCTGCCATGTCGCTTGCAAGGAATAAAAATGCATTGGCAACATCTTCAGGCTGGCCGATTCTTCTTAAAGGAATGGCCTGTATCAGAGGTTCAATCATTTCTTTTGGGAGCGCCGCCACCATATCCGTGTTGGTAATTCCCGGAGCCACTGCATTCACACGAATATTACTTGGACCAAGTTCTCTGGCTAAGGACCATGTGAGACCGTTCACGGCAGATTTGCTGGTAGGATATGCAACACCGCCAGGCTGTCCGCTGATACTTACCATGGAACTGGTATTCAAAATGCATCCGCCACCCTGTTCTTTCATGATTTTTACCGTAGGCATCACGGCGTTGAAAATCGCATTGACATTTAACTGCATGACTTTTGTAAACTGTTCACTGGTATAGTCTTCAATCTTTGTGCTGTCTGATATTCCTGCATTATTTACCAGAATGTCAATTCTTCCGTACTCGTCTTTAATTTTGTTTATTGTTTCAGCGACAGCATCGGCATCCATAAGATTTGGATAATAACCGGACACTTCCCATTGTGCATTTTCTGCTTTTAAAGATGCCAGAGCCTTATCCACAGTTTCCTTTTTTGAACCGAAAAGAGCAACCTTGGCACCATTGCTCAAAAATTTCTTTACCACAGCATAACCGATTCCCCTTGTGCCGCCGGTTACTACGGCAACTTTGTCTTTTAACATTTTCATATCCTCCTTTATATTTTGTCGGCATAGTACGTTTGCATGCCGACTACGTTAATTATTTAACAATATTATATAACAGAAACCATAGATAATAAACAAGAATTATCTGAATATTTTGTAAAATTTTTGTGAGTTTTTACCCTTTGGAAGAAGATAAAAAAATTAGCAGAAATTGTCAGTGATTTATCTGTGAATTATAGGAACCTAGGGTTTACTTTTATGGGAAAACAGGTTTATAATAGTTTTTGAGGTGCAAAAATGAAAAAGAAGATATTTTGTGTTACAATCTGCTTTGTTCTGACCTTTTCCACCATAACCCAAGGTGCAGGACAGGCTGTGATACCAACGGAACTGATAGAGGCGAATCTTGCAGAGGATGTTTTAAAAAGCAGTGTGTTTCCCATAGATAAAACAGCCAGGCGGAAAATCGTCAGACATCATAAAAAACATAGCAAATTAACAAAAATTGAAAAATATAAGAATAAACTTTCAAATTTAGGCGTTGTATCTTCCACGCAGGATGCAGAGTTTGTACAGATTAAGAAAGAACCTGAGAAAAAATCAAAAACAGTAGGATATGTTCCGGACGAAAAGGCAGTTACCATTATCGAACAGGTAGAGGAATGGTATAAGGTAAAGTCAGGAAAAATTACAGGCTACATAAATCAGAAGCATGTGATTGTAGATGATAAAGTAGAAGGTCTTCTGTTAAACAATCAGGGGATTGAGGTAACACTTACTAAGGAAAATGCAGCGCTAAAGAGCAGTGCAAAAGATGACGGCGGAGCCATAGGCATAGCATATAAAGATAACAGTTATCCGGTGCTCCGTTTTTCCAAAGATTACAAACAGGTCAAGATTCAGAGAACGGAGACAGTATCCGGCTGGCTGCCAGTGAAAAATGTGGATATTAAAATTCTGTCAGAAGAGGCGATGACAAAATCTGAATATGAGGAATATCTGGAAGAGCAGGAGCGCATTCGTCAGGCAGAATTACAAAAGATTTTAAATATGGGCATCAGCAAGACCGGAGACGAAGTGTTTGACACGATTACGGCGCTGATAGCGCATAATGAATCAGGAAATTATATGGCGGCAAGAAACGGTCTTCCGCAGTTTAAAGGAGAGAAGACCATCACCATAGGTGCATGGCAGTGGTATGGAGAACGGGCTCATAACCTGTTAAGGCGCATATATAACAGTGATGTGAAAACATCGAAAAAACTATTGCGAGATGCACTTTCGGGCAGTAACAGGAAAAAGGATAAAATTGTAGAGACACTCTGCAAAGAAATTACCGGAACATCCAGTTGGGAGAACAGAAAAAGAAGTTTCAGCAGTGATGAATTGGTGGCGATTAAGGCACTGATAGGAAGCAAGTATGGGGTAGCGTTACAGAATCTTCAGGCAAAAGAAGATATTACTGCCAGAATTAATGTGGCAAAATCCACATATAAACTGACCAATCCACAGTTAATTGCTTATTTCTGCGATATGTTTTGGCAGAATCCCGATAATGCAAGAGCCATAACCAAAGCGGCAATCGACCACTTTAAAAGTGCAGAAAAATTAAACAAAGAAAAAGACGGACTGAAAGTGATGCATGAAATCGCAATGAAAAACAGCGTTTTGGGTAAATTCTCAGGAAGGCGGAATTACACATATAGCGTATGTAAAAAGATGCGAAAGAAGTAGTCAGATAGAAATAGAAGAAGAAAGCGGGATATGAAGACTGGTATATAAAGATTAAAATAATGCCAGCCGATAGAAACAATATGTTTTTATCGGCTGGCGTTGTTTGTCGTATAAGACGTTCCCTTTTTATAATTTTATCAGGTCTTCCTGAGACACCAGTGTGATGTTGTTCTTTTTGAGTACTGCGGCAACCTGGTCGTTGTCCTGAACCCTGAAAATCATAATGGCATCTTCGCTTCCACCTGCCAGAGATGTATACACATAGTCAATGCTGATATCGGCAGCCGCCAGAATGTCCATAACCTTTGCCATAGAGCCGGGACGGTCAGGAAGCTTTACACCGATAACCTGTGTCAGTGTACAGATCCAGTCGTTGTCTTTTAGCAAAGTTAAGGTATCTAAAGGTTTATCTACGATAATTCGGATAATGCCGAAGTCGCTGGTGTCCGCAATTTCAAAAGCTCTCATGTTAATCTGATTTTCAGCAATAAAGTTTGTGAAATTTGCAAGATTCCCCGGTTTGTTTTCTATAAAAACAGAAATCTGATGAATATACATATTACTACCTCCCATATTAAATTTTACGTTTGTCAATGACACGTACTGCCTTTCCCTCGGAGCGGGTAATGGATTTCGGTTCCACCAGTTTTACCTTGGCATAGATGCCGAGCATGCTCTTAAGGGCACTTACAATATCTTTTTCTTTCTTCTCAATGGCGCTTACCTTGTCAGAGAACATTTCCGGCGTCATCTCCACCAGAACTTCCATGGTGTCGCTGTTGTTTACACGATCCACAATCAACTGATAGTTGGCAGGCATACCCTGCTTAATCAAAACCTCTTCCACCTGGGAAGGATAAACGTTCACACCTTTGATAATCAGCATATCATCAGAACGTCCCATCAGTCGGTGAATACGCGCATGGGTACGGCCGCACTTACATTTTTCTCTTGTTATGTAAGTGATATCTTTTGTACGGTAACGAATCAGAGGAAACGCTTCCTTGGCAAAACTTGTAAATACCAGTTCGCCAATCTGTCCGTCAGGGACAGGCTCCAAAGTTTCCGGGTCAACAATTTCCGGAATGAAATAATCTTCGCAGATGTGCATTCCATCCTGCTCCTGACACTCGAAAGAAACACCCGGACCTTCAATTTCCGTAAGACCGTAAATATCATATGCCTTAATTCCCAGTTTTTCCTCTATATCATGTCTCATTTCCTCGGACCATGCCTCAGCGCCGAAAATACCGGCCTTTAATTTAATCTGATCCTGAAGACCGCGCTCGTGAATAGATTCCGCCAGATAGGAGGCATAACTTGGTGTACAGCAAAGAATGGTAGAACCCATATCTACCATAAACTGTAACTGTCTGTCCGTGTTTCCGGAAGACATTGGCAATGTAAGACAGCCTACCTTGTGTGAACCGTCGTTCAGTCCCGGGCCTCCTGTAAACAGACCGTAGCCGTAACAGACATGGCAGACGTCGTCTTCTGTACCGCCGGCAGCCACAATGGCACGGGCACACCCGTTGGCCCATTTGTCAATGTCGGCATGGGTATAGAAATCTACCACACGCTTACCGGTTGTTCCTGATGTGGACTGAATACGGACACAGTCTTTCAGTGGAATCGCCAATAAACCGTATGGATAGGCATCTCTTAAATCATCCTTTGTCAAAAATGGAAGTTTCGGCAAGTCGGCAGTTGATTTGATGTCATCAGGAGTAACACCCGCTTCCTCCATTTTCTTTCTGTAGAACGGTACGTTCTCGTACACTCTCTTTACAACGTCCAACAGACCGTCATTCTGCCATTGCTCGATGGTTTCACGAGAGGCAGTTTCAATTTCTTCTTGAAAATACTTTCCCATTGTTTCAATTCCTTTCTTCTATAATGTTACTATAATTTTACAATAGTCAGCGCTTTAAAGCAATAAAGAAAACAGAGTGTGAAGCAAAAGAATGGGTAGAACGCCGGAAAATATTTTAAAATTAATAATAAAAATAAATAAAAAACAATAAATAAAAACGTTACAATTCTAAAAATAAATACAGGCACAGGCTTTTCTTAAAAGAAAAATCTTTATAAAAAACATTATTTTTCTGCCGAAAATATAGGACAAATAAAAACATTTTTCTGCCGATAAAATCTAGTATTTACAAAAAGCATATGATATAGTGTGATTAAGTTAAAGGAGCGATTTACCTTTATTGATATGAAACAAATGAGACATTTTGGAGGATATTCATAATGAGCAGGAATTTAAAAGGTGTCCCGGTAGAGGGATTTGCAGAAAAAAGCCGTCAGGCGGCAGTGGAAGGAATTGTATTATTAAAAAATGAGAACAATGTTCTTCCATTTACAAAAGAGGATAAAATTTCCGTATTTGGAAGACCACAGCTTGAATATTATCGGAGTGGTACCGGTTCAGGTGGTGCAGTGCAGGTAGAGTATGCGACAAATATTATTGACGGTTTTCGAAAGAGCGGGCTACAGTTAAATGAAACGCTGGCAGAAGACTATGTGGAATGGCTGAAAGATCACCCCTTTGATAATGGAGGCGGCGGTTGGGCTGCGGAGCCATGGTTCCAGAAAGATATGGACATTACTGCAGAGTATGCGAAAAAACAGGCGGAAGTTTCCAATAAGGCTGTCTATATTGTAGGGCGTACCGCAGGAGAAGATAAGGATAACTACAATGGTGCGGGAAGTTATCTTCTGACGGAGGAAGAAATTGCAAATATTAAGAATATTACGGAAGCATTTGAAGATGTTGTGGTTGTTCTGAATGTGTCGAATATTATTGATATGAAATGGATGAACAACCCTCAGTTCAACGGAAAGATAAAGGCGGTTGTGTATGTATGGTCCGGCGGAATGGAAGGTGGAAACGCCGTGGCGGATGTTTTGTCGGGAAAAGAAACGCCAAGTGGAAAACTTCCGGATACCATTGCAGAAAATCTGGAAGATTATCCTTCCGCAGATAATTTTGGGAATCCACTGACCAATTTGTATCAGGAAGACATTTATGTGGGGTACAGATATTTTGAAACCTTTGCGCCTGAGAAAGTCATGTTTGAGTTCGGATATGGTATTTCCTATACCACATTTGACATGGAAACAGTCTCAGCAAAAGAGACCGGCGGAGAAATTCAGCTTCAGGTCAAGGTAACAAATACAGGAGACCGGTATTCCGGCAAGGAAGTGGTTCAGGTTTACTACAGCGCACCACAGGGCAAACTTGGAAAACCGGTCAAGGAACTTTGTGCGTATGCCAAGACGGAAAAACTGGCGCCAAAGGAAAGCCAGACGGTGGAACTGAGTTTTGCAGTGAAAGACATGGCATCCTATGATGACAGCAATGCCACAGGACATAAATCCTGTTATGTATTGGAAGCCGGTGACTATGTTATTTATGTGGGAAACAGCGTAAGAAACGTAAAAGAAGTATATACATACAGTTTAGAAGATTTAAAAGTGACAGAGCAGTTATCGGAAATCTGCTGTCCGGATGACGAGAACCTTACCATTTTAAGACCGGGAATGAAAAATGCAGACGGTACATTTGAAAAGATTTACGTTCCGTCCCAAAAACCTACAGTGAATCTGGCAGAGAGAATCGAGGAAAATCTGCCGGAGTCCATGGAAATTACCGGAGACAGAGGAATTACCCTTCAGGATGTTCATGCAGGAAAGAACAGTATGGAAGAATTTGTGGCACAGCTTTCCGTGGAAGAGATGGCGCAGATTGTCCGAGGGGAAGGTATGAGCAATCCTCGTGTAACGCAGGGTACGGCTTCCGCTTTTGGAGGAATTTCTGATGCATTATTTAATTATGGAATTCCGGCGGCATGCTGTGCGGACGGTCCCAGCGGGCTCCGCTATGACGGCAAGGCAGTGCAGCTTCCTATCGGTACGGCCCTTTCCTCTTCATGGAATGACAAATTAGTGAGAGAACTTTATACCATGGAAGGCGAGGAATTAAGAAGAAATGAAGTAGACACATTGTTGGGACCGGGCGTCAATATTCACAGACATCCGCTGAACGGCCGTAACTTTGAGTATTATTCAGAAGACCCTTATCTGTCCGGCACCATGGCAGTGGCATCCACCGGAGGTATCAAAGACGGAGGCGCATGGGGAACCATTAAACATTTTGCGTTAAACGGACAGGAGTCTCACAGATTTAAGATTGACGCCGTATGTTCGGAACGTGCCATCAGAGAGATTTATTTGAAATCTTTTGAGATGCCGGTCAAAGAAAAGACCGTTATGGCACTGATGACCAGTTACAATCCGATTAACGGACATTGGGCGGCATCCAATTATGATCTCTGTACCACCGTACTTCGTGGTGAATGGGGATATGAAGGTATCGTAATGACCGACTGGTGGGCGAAAATGAATGACGTGGCAGAAGGCGGAGAAGAATCCAATCAGAAAACCCGTGATATGGTTCGCTCTCAGAATGATGTATATATGGTGGTCAATAACAATGGCGCCGAAGTAAATTCAAATAATGACGATACGGAACGTTCTGTAGAAGAAGGCAGGCTGACCGTTGGGGAACTTCAGAGAGCAGCAATCAATATCTGTACTTTTATTCTGAATGCACCGGTCATTGAGAGAGAGCTGGTTGACACGGATGTGGCGAAATATTATCCGGCCGTTTCCGTAGAGGAGGCAAAATATCAGCAGTTTGATTTGGCAAAAGATAACAAGGTAATGTTCAATGGCGGGAAGGAAGCGACGATGCTCGTGGAAGAAGATGCCGAGTATACCATTATTGTAAATATTTCCTTTGCAAAATCCAATCTGGCACAGTCCACGGTAAATGTAAATTCCAATGGGGAGACTATGGTGGTGATTCAGACAAATGGAACTGACGGAAACTGGATTACACAGAAACTCTGCAAAGTAAAATTGGAAAAAGGTGTTTACAACCTGAAACTGGAAGATGTTCTTGCAGGAATTGAAGTGAAGTACATACAGTTTAAGAAATTAAAGAAAAAATAAATATAGTTAGGATTGTTAAAGATTTCCAATAAGCAGAATCTGCGCCAGCACCGGCTGACGCAGATTTTGATTTATCAAAGATTATCTTATAAGCGATTTGCACTATTTTTTCTCATATCGCCAAAATTCATATGTGCTGTATTTTTCGGCAGTTTCCTTCATCCATTCATAAACCCGGTTTCGAAGATCCTCTTTTGCAGCCTTTTTACTCAGGGAAGGATTGGCATACATAGGGTCGCTGCAATAGACGGTAATGGCGGGATATCTGAAAAAACAGCGAAATGGCCAGCGGCGTTTCCGGTAGGTAACCACAGAGGCGACGACCGGTGCGTTTAATGCTACCGGATAGGCAAAACTGACGCTGGTAAAAGGGCGTATTCCCACATAGTAGGGCCAGATATGGGCTTCCGGATAAATGGTAATGCAGGATTTTTCCTGAATCCTTTTGGTTACCGTGCGTAGCATTTCTTTCATACTGTCAATGTTGTAGCCGATAGGCATGGCACCCAGCATAGCCACCAGATGCTTGAGTCCGGTAATGGAAAAGGCATCGTTTCCGGCAACAAAATAAGTGCGGTGTCCCCAGCCCGACACGGTGGCGGAAATTAACGGGTCAATGTGCTGCGTATGATTGCTGTATAAAAAACATCCGGTTTTCAGTTTCTTAATGACTCGCGGATTTTTAATGCGCAATCCTATGATAAAGGTATTAAAAATTTTTACCAGCGGATATACAATCAGGTAATATAAAATATCAGCAAAAAAATTCCACAGTCTGCCGGTATGAATCCATTGATAGTCTTTGGGCAGGGGCTTTGTTTGAATTCCCTGCGTGGCTGCAAAGTCATCGTTTAATTCATCTTTATAATAAATTGTTTTCATATCTATTGTTACCTCTGTCTGTTTTTTCGTCTGTTTCACTGTTATATAGAAAATTTCCGTAAGCCTTGCGAGAAAGTTCCGCAGGAAATACCAATTCTTAATGATGACAGATGGAAAGTATCATTTCTTCCATCTGATCCATACATTGATCGAACTGCCACTGTTTTGCAAAATCTGCGTATTCCAGACTGCGCTGTTCTTTTTCGGCAGGATGTTCCAGCCAATAGTCAATCTTCGCCGCCAAGTCCTTGGCATGATTGCACTGAAACAGATTTTTATCGTCCAATGCAAAATACTTTGTGGCAGAGCGGGGCGAGTTGTTAATGACAGGCACAAGACCGCAGGATATGGCCTCCAGACAGGAAATGGCCTCCAATTCAATCTCTGCGGCGTGTACATATAAATCAGCGGAACCGATCACATCTAAAAGCTCTTTTCTGGAGTAAAACTTCATAATGGGCTGTATGGGCAGATGCTTTGCGGCGTATGTCCGTAATTTTTTCTTCTGCGGGCCGTCCCCGGCAAAAATTAACTGAATCCGGTTTCTGTATTTACTTTTATTCACCGCTTTCAGCAGGACAGAATGGGTTTTCTCCTTACTGTATCTTCCGATATATAAAATACGGAACAGTCCGTCGTTTTTCTTTTGTTTTGGAATATCCCGATTGAATTCACGGTTTACCCCATTGGAAATTACGTGATGGGGTGTAATTCCCACCACGTTTTCAAAAGTATTGCAGATAAACTGTGTAGGATAATGAATAGCGTCACAGTATTGATACAGGTGTTTAAAAAAGAACTTATAAACCCGGTTGTTAAAGCGCTGGGCATTCATTAAATGCAGATGGTTGGAAAAGTTTTCTGCCTGACAGTGAAAACCTGCAGATAATGGAATACCGTGTTTGTTACAATATTTTGCCACATAACATCCGGTCAGAAAAGGCACCATGACATGTACGGCATCAATGTCCTTTAAAGCCTTTCTGATAACTTTTTTATCCGGTCGGGCAATGGTTACGCCGTTCTTCTCCACATAGCCGTTCAAAGGTCCGGCATTTAAGGTTTTGACAATATAATATCCGGGCTCGCCGATTTTATCTTTATCCGGGCAGATGATACGCACCTCATGCCCTTTTGCCCGAAGGAAGCGGATTAAATTCATGGCGGCAATGGTAGTTCCGTTATTTTCCTCTCCCAGCACATCGCTGACAACTGCAATTCTCATAACAACTCCGTTCCGCTGCCTGTCTTTTGCAGCGTAAATATCATAAATTCTTTTCTATATATTCAATAATATAAAAAATATGATTTTATTATTTGAAAAATAGTATATCAGATTCATGGACTTTAAGCAAAACCATACAAAATCCAACATTTGTCTAATTTTAAAACAATCGGTTTACTTGAAAAGAGCCCTTAAATTTTATATAATAAAATGGACTGAACAGTTAGTAAAGTGTAGGAGGAAAAAATGATTAAGTTATCGAGTGGAGGAGCCTATCTCATCAACGGCACAGAAGTGATTGAGGAAGGCAACGAAGAATTATTAAAAAGTAAATTAGGAGATAAGTATCTTTCAAAAGAGGAAGCAGGAAAGAACACCATTGCTTTCGGTATTTTGAAAGAACATAATACATCAGGAAGTATGGACAAACTTCAGATTAAGTTTGACAAACTTACTTCCCATGATATTACCTTTGTAGGAATTATTCAGACAGCCAGAGCGTCAGGACTTGAAAAGTTCCCAATCCCGTATGTATTGACCAACTGTCACAACAGTTTATGTGCGGTAGGTGGAACAATTAATGAAGATGACCATATGTTCGGACTGACATGTGCTAAGAAATACGGCGGGGTTTACGTACCGCCACATCAGGCAGTTATCCATCAGTTTGCCAGAGAAATGCTGGCAGGCGGCGGAAAGATGATTCTGGGAAGTGACTCCCATACACGCTACGGCGCCCTTGGAACCATGGCTATGGGCGAAGGCGGACCGGAGCTGGTAAAACAGCTTCTTTCCCAGACTTATGATATTAACCGACCGGAAGTCATCGGCGTTTATATGACAGGCGAGCCGGCAAAAGGCGTGGGACCACAGGACGTGGCACTTGCCATTATCGGTGAAGTGTTTGACAAAGGATATGTAAAGAATAAAGTGATGGAATTTGTGGGACCGGGCGTTTCCAGTCTCAGTGCAGATTTCAGAATCGGTGTAGACGTAATGACCACGGAGACCACCTGTCTTTCTTCTATTTGGAGAACGGATGAGCAGATTAAAGAATTTTATGAGATTCACGGCAGAGTGGATGAGTATAAAGAGTTAAATCCGGGTCAGGTTGCATACTATGACGGAATGGTTTACGTAGATTTATCAAAAATCAAACCGATGATTGCCATGCCGTTCCATCCGAGCAACACATACACCATCGATGAAGTCAATGCAAATCTGGAAGACATTTTAAGAGATGTGGAAAAGAAAGCTCTGGTATCTTTGGACGGACAGGTTGATTTTAAACTGACCGACAAAATCAGAGACGGCAAATTATATGTGGATCAGGGAATTATCGCCGGATGTGCAGGCGGAGGATTTGAAAATATCTGTGCGGCAGCAGATATTTTAGACGGTAAGAGCATTGGAGCAGATGAGTTTACCCTTAGCGTATATCCTGCATCCATGCCGGTATATATGGAACTGATTAAAAATGGTGCGGCAGCTTCCATTATGGGGGCAGGCGGCGTGATGAAGACGGCGTTCTGCGGACCATGTTTCGGAGCGGGAGACACACCGGCAAACAATGCATTCAGTATCAGACATTCCACCAGAAACTTCCCGAACAGAGAGGGAAGCAAGTTGCAGAACGGACAGATTTCATCCGTTGCACTGATGGACGCAAGATCCATCGCGGCCACAGCGGCCAATAAGGGATACCTGACATCGGCTACAGATTTGGATGTGGAATATAAAGAACGGAAATATCATTTTGACAGTTCTATTTACGAAAACAGAGTGTTTGATTCAAAGGGTGTGGCTGACCCGGATACAGAGATTCATTTTGGTCCGAACATTAAGGACTGGCCGGAAATGGTTGCACTGACAGACCATCTGTTATTGAAAGTGGTATCAGAGATACATGACCCTGTAACCACCACAGACGAGTTGATCCCATCTGGGGAAACTTCTTCTTACCGTTCCAATCCGCTGGGACTGGCAGAGTTTGCTTTATCAAGAAAAGACCCTGAGTATGTAGGAAAAGCCAAGGAAGTACAGCGGGCAGAAAAGATTCGTCAGGAGGGAAGTTGTCCATGCGGACATTCAGAAATTTTTGAGAAAGTCTGGAAAGATATTAAAGCAGCGTTTCCGGATATGGAATTAAACAGAAACACCATGGGTATCGGCAGCACCATTTATGCAGTAAAACCGGGAGACGGTTCCGCCAGAGAGCAGGCGGCATCCTGCCAGAAGGTTCTTGGCGGATGGGCAAACATTGCACAGGAATATGCCACAAAGAGATACCGTTCCAACCTGATTAACTGGGGAATGCTTCCATTTATTTATGAGGAAGAGGAACTTCCGTTTAAGAAGGATGATTATCTGTTTATTCCAAACATTGCGGAAGCGGTAAGAAATAAAGCGACGGAGATTCCGGCATATGTATATGGAAAAGAAATGAAGCCATTCACATTAAAACTGGGAGAAATGACGGATGATGAGAGAGACATTATTTTAAAAGGATGTCTGATTAACTATAACAGAGTATAGAAGACAAAAACTATCAAACAGCGTAATGGTACGCGGGAAGGAAAACCATATGGGAAATAAAAGAGCGATAACAAAAGATGACTGCTATCTGTTTGGAAAAGGTACTCATTATGAAATTTATGAGAAACTGGGGGCCCATGTAACAGAAATAGACGGAGTGAAAGGAACATACTTTGCAGTATGGGCACCAAACGCTGAAAACGTTGCCGTCATCGGTGATTTTAATGACTGGCTGGGATTCAATCACAACATGAAAATGGAAAATGATTCCGGAATTTGGGAATTGTTCATTCCGGAAGTGGAAGAGGGAGCCATGTACAAATATGTAATCTCCACGCAGACAGGAGATACATTGTATAAATCAGACCCATATGGAAACTGGGCGGAACTTCGTCCAGGTAATGCTTCGCGTGTGGCAGATATTGATTCCTATCAATGGAATGATTCAAAATGGATTCATCAGAAAGCATCCGAAAATCACTATGAGCAGCCTATGTCCATTTATGAAGTACATCCCGGTTCATGGCGAAAAGAATTTAAAGGACCGGATGACGAGGACGGTTTTTATGACTATCACCGAATGGCAGATGAACTGGTAAAATATGTGGTTGATATGGGATATACCCATGTGGAATTAATGGGCATTCTGGAGCATCCTTTTGACGGTTCCTGGGGATATCAGGTGGTAGGATATTATGCGCCTACCTCCAGATACGGAACACCGCAGGATTTCATGTATCTGGTTGATTCCTTCCATAAGGCAGGGATTGCCGTGATTCTTGACTGGGTTCCGGCGCATTTCCCAAGAGATGCTCACGGACTGGCTTTCTTTGATGGAACTCCTCTCTATGAATACGCAGATTCCAGAATGGGAGAGCACCCTGACTGGGGTACAAAAGTATTTGATTACTCTAAAACAGAGGTAAGTAATTTCCTGATTGCAAATGCATTGTTCTGGGTAGAAAAATATCATATAGACGGACTCAGAGTGGATGCGGTAGCGTCCATGCTCTATCGGGATTACGGCAGAGAGGACGGACAATGGCTGCCAAATAAATACGGCGGAAAAGAAAATCTGGAAGCCATAGAATTTTTCAAACATTTAAGCAGTATTATGCGGTATAGAAATCCGAGAGCCTATGTAATTGCAGAAGAATCCACTGCATGGCCGAAGGTAACAGCAACACCGGAAGAGGACGGTTTAGGATTTTCTTACAAATGGAATATGGGATGGATGCATGACTTTTTGGAATACACAAAACTGGACCCGTATTTCAAGAAAAATAATCATAATAAGATGACCTTTGGTATGACCTATGCGTTCAGCGAGAATTTTATCTTAGTATTGTCCCATGATGAGGTAGTGCATTTGAAATGTTCCATGCTGAATAAAATGCCGGGTTATCCGTCGGATAAGTTTAAAAATCTGAAAACTGCGTATACTTTCATGATGGGACATCCGGGACGTAAACTGCTGTTTATGGGACAGGAATTTGCCCAGTTGCAGGAATGGTCGGAAAAGAGAAGTCTGGACTGGTATCTGTTGGATGAACCGGAACATAAGGATATGCAGGGGTATGTGAAAAAACTGCTCCATATGTATAAGAAATATCCGGCATTGTATACAGAGACAAAAGGATACGGTGCGTTTGAGTGGATTAATGCAGATGATGCAGAAAGAAGCATCTTCAGTTTTATCCGAAAGACCACAGAGCCGGATTACAAGAATTCCATTGGCTTCGTGTGCAGTTTCACCCCGATAGAACGGGAAGATTATTGCGTAGGCGTGCCAAAAGCAGGCGTGTACAAGAGAATTCTGACGACGGAGTCGGGAGATACGGAGACTGTAAAATATAAAGCCGTGAAAAAGGAATGCGACGGTATGCCGTACAGATTGGAAATTCCACTGAGGCCGTTTGAATCGGTGGTATTTGAATTTCCCAAGGTAAAAAAGAATACACCAAATGCTTCCAGAAAAAAGGCGGTAAAGAAAAGTCCCCAGAAGGAAAAGAAAACAAAAACTAAAAAATAAATAAGTTACTAAAGGGCGGTTGAGAACTGCCCTTTCCGTGCATAATAACATATTATTTTCCGTGAAGAGTTTACTTTGGAAAGCAGGAGATTTATATGAAGAAAAAAGTAATTGCAATTGTCTCGATTCTGCTGCTGATTATCGTGGCAGTGACGATGGCAATGGTATTTAAAACAAAACAGGCAGAAAAAAATGAAAAAGAAGAGAAGGCAAAGGAAACGACCAATGCTGTTCCGGTCATGCGTGTTCTTTATGGAGAAGAGGTCGTAGGAAAAATAGAAGGATACACAATGGACATGAATGAGAGCCGTATGCGTGATGTGCTGATTCCTGTTGCTGAAAACCATAGAGTTCCGCTGAAAATTACGGTCAATGACAATCAGATTGAATCCATCTCTTATGAATTAAAGGAACTGAAAGAAGATAAGCTGATAGACAATGGTGAGATTAAAAACTGGAAAAGCAGTGAAGGCGTGATTAGTGCTTCCTATGAAGCCAGCGCCATTATGGAGCAGGGAAAAGAATATTTTCTGAAGTTTGTAATTTCTACGGACAAGCATGAGAAAATCAACTATTATACCAGAGCCATGGTAACCAATCGGAATTTTGTGCCGGAACAGATTGCTTTTGCAAAGAAGTTCAGTGAAGATACATTTAGTGAGGAAAAAGGTTTAAAACTGGCGGCTTATCTGGAACCGGACTCGGACTATGCCACAGACAGTCTGGGGCAGGTCACCATCCGTTCCAGCATCGGTATGTTAATCTGGAAAACCCTGCGGCCTAAAAAAACTGTTCAGACGGAAGTTTCGGTAAAAGATATGTGTATCAAAGACACCGGCGAGGCAGGCACATATACATTAAACTATGAAATAAAGGCGACCAACGGACAAAAAGAAGAAGAAAAATATAACGTTGCCGAAACCATTACCGTGTGGAGCTTTCAGGGAAAAAACTATGTGCTGGCATATAACCGGGAAGTGAGTCAGCAGTGGGAGTGCACGAAAAACAATGTAGGCGACTCTTTTATTGATTTAGGAATACAGAAACAGAGCGAAATCAAACATGTGGAAAGTGAAAACGGACAGTTTATCTCTTACGAAATAAACGGGGATGTTTATGTGATGGACATAACAGGAAAAAATATCCGTCCGGTATTTCAATTAAAAGCAAAAGACAGTGAGGAACTTTATAAAACGAAAGCAAGAGTCATGAACGTCAGTGATGAGGGGAATGTGCAGTATCTGATTTATGGTTACAGCCCAAGTGGAAACCATGCAGGAAAAAACGGAATCTCTGTCATGAGTTATAACCGGGAAAATAATTATTCGGAGGAAATTGCCTTTATTCCATGTGATACGCCGGCACAGATTTTAGAAAGAGAAATGAGCGAACTATGTTATCAGGGTGACGGCACCGTGTATATCATGATATCTAACACCATTTATTTTGCCAATCTGAAAACCAAGGAGTGGGGTACACTGATAGAAAATGTGGAAGAGGGAAGCTGTGTGGTAAGCGGTGCAGGAAATTTGATTGCTTACAATACGGACGGAATGCTTTATGGAAGCGACAGCATAACGGTTGTGGATTTGTCCAATGGAAATAAGCAGGAGATAAAGGAAGACGGGAAAAAAGTAACGGTATGTGGATATACCGGAGATAATCTGGTATATGGAACCGCTGAAGTTAAGGTGAAAAAGAAGTATAACCGATTTCCAATGACTACATTAAAGATTGTAGATAAAGATTTAAAAGAAGTAAAAACATATAAAAAATCCGGGGTGATTCTGTCAGATGTAGAGGTGACAGACACGGTGATCAGTTTTAACCGCTGGAAAAACAATAAGAAACTGGAAGAAGAACAGCTGCTTAACAATTTAGAAGAAAAACAGGCGGTGGCAAAATCCAGTTACTATATGGATGATGTGAAAGTACGGGAACTGGCACTGTCGTTTATTAATAATCTTGATGCCAACATTGAGTTGAACATTCAGCCTTTGGGAGGAGTGAAATTCAGCAGTAACGCAGAGGTAGATTCCAATTTTGTGGAATCAGCGGAAAAGAAGTTCTATGTGTATGGGTACGGAAAACTACAGGGTATTTATACAGACCAGAAAGAAGCAGAGCGTGCAGCAAAAGAAACATTCGGTCTGGTGGTCAGTAATCAGGGCGCCAAAATCTGGACCTTTGAGGAAAACTATGAGTAACTGTATTTTATATCGGGAAAAGATGAGTGAAATCGTCTTTTCCCGATATTTTTTATAGAAATGTAAAGTTTTTATCTGCCTGCCATGAAACAATTATAACTTTACATGTAAAAAAGATTATTCTTTGAGTTTTTCGATGTATTTTCAATATTCAATCCCACATGCGCATACCAAATTACATATCACAAGTTCTTATATAGGTTATGCCCATATAATGGTGTAAAAAGAAAATAATAAAAAAACGAGCCAAAGTGCTCACCTTTAGGTATAATTAAGTTTCCCACA
>CAJFUA010000004.1 GCA_904420085.1 uncultured Eubacterium sp.
CAATCAACCCTTTATTTTTATGTTTTTTATTATGCTGATTGTCAAATTGACTGTTATCCTGATTTTCATAATAACCGTTTGTATTCATTTCTGACATGTTCTTTTCTCCTTCCACATATATTCTTAACTTTCAAACAAAGTTTAAAATTTATATGTGATTATTTTGTGTTCTATTTGTTAAAATAAAACGATTTATTTTAATAAAAATCACTTTTCCCTTTATCGTCATAATCGTAGTCTGTATTCTCCGTAGTTGCCTCTTCTGTCGGTGGCTCACTGTTTTTACCAATCTCTGTAGGATTGTACCCTGCGGAATACTCACTGATGCCTGTTCTGGCAGTAATGGCGCTGTCCACGGTAGTAACACTGTCTGTCGGAACATAATTTTTCTCTCCATACAAATACTCGTGAAGCGCTGTAACATTAGCGCTCAAACCGCTTGGCACAACATAACTTACACCGTCAAAAGTACCTGTCTCCAGATTTGACGGAAATCCCTCGCTTCCACTTAACTGGAAATCAAATATAATCGGAAGAAGATTGATAATCTCTTCAAAAGTAAAACTTGTTAATATAATATTATCTTTTTCTCCTTTATTATTCAGTACCGTCTGAACCATTCCCTGTAATTCGCTGATGCTGGCCTTTTTTGCTTTTTCAACCAGTTTCATAATCACCGAACGCTGACGGGCAGCTCTTCCGAAATCATTACTGATGGCATCTCCCGTTTCCGGATCATAAAAGGTAGCCTTTCGGATACGGCAATAGGTAGTTGCCTGAATTCCGTTTAATTTAACATTTTTGCCGCTGCGTTTTACCGGCGGCGAATACTCTCCCGTGGAGCTGATGGTACTCTTTAAATGGTGATTTAACTGATCCAACTCGTCACTGGTAAGATTCACTGTTATTCCACCTAATTTATTTATGATTTCCGCCACTCCGCCAAAATTTACAGTAACATAGTCTTTCAAATCCAAATCCAGATTTAAATTTAACGTATTGATTGCCGCTTCCGGACCGCCGCCGGAATATGCGGAATTCACCTTAAAATACTGATTAATATTTCCTGTCTCGTCACAGATTCCGAGCATGGTATCTCTGTAAACCGAAACCATTTTCACTTCACCGGTTGTATTATGAATACTTACAATCAGAATGGAGTCGCTGTTGGATGTATCTACCGCTCCCTCTCTGGAATCTACTCCAAACATAACAAAATTGGTATATTCTTCTGCATAGTTATATTTTAATTGGTTTGTTTTTAACTTGTCTGTATCAAAGTTTTTATCGAACACACTGTCCGCATAAGCTTTGCTGCCAAACCATGATATAATCTTCTGCCCCATGGCATTTTCCGCCATTCCCTTAATGATCTGCGTTTTTACTCCCGGAACAAACAGTATGACTGCTGCTATGATAAACAATACACCAACTAAAACCTCTATGGCTGTGGTCGCTTTTTTCAATCGCCCGAGTGTCTTTAGCTGTTTTCCAGGTTCCTTTGTTTTCTTATTTGAACTCACGTCTGTCTCCTTGTATCACATATTTTCGTTTATCGGTATCCCTTGGGATTCATCTTCTGCCAATTCCATGAATCTTCACACATCTCTTTCATTCCATATTGTGCTTCCCATCCAAGCTCTGCCTTTGCCAGCGATGCATCAGAATAACATTCGGCGATGTCCCCCGCTCTTCTCTCGGTAATTCGGTACGGAATTTCTTTTCCTACTGCTTTACTTACATTGTCAATTACTTCTAAGACGCTGTACCCCTTACCTGTTCCTAAATTGTATATCTTAATTCCCGGACATTCTTCTATTTTTTTCAAGGCTTTCACATGCCCTGCTGCCAAATCCACCACGTGAATGTAATCTCTTACTCCTGTTCCGTCCGGCGTCGGATAATCGTTGCCAAACACATTTACATATGGAAGTTCGCCAATGGCTACCTTCATCACGTACGGCATCAGATTGTTTGGTATGCCGTTGGGGTCTTCTCCGATCCTACCGCTTTTATGGGCGCCAATTGGATTAAAGTAGCGCAGAAGAATAACATTCCACTCCGAATCTGCCTTCTGGATATCTGTCAATATCTGTTCCAGCATGGATTTTGTCCAACCATAAGGATTGGTACACTGCCCCTTCGGACACTGTTCCGTAATCGGCACCGTCTCCGGGTCTCCATATACTGTGGCGGAAGAACTGAATATAATATTTTTCACTCCGTGTTCCCGCATAACCTGACACATATTCAGCGTTCCGGAAATATTATTCTGATAATATTCCAACGGTTTTTGTACCGATTCACCTACCGCTTTCAGTCCCGCAAAGTGAATCACTCCAAATATATGATTTTCCCGGAAAATCTTTTCCATTGCCTCCTGATCTGCAATATCTGCCTGATAAAACTTGACCTTCTTTCCGGTAATTGTCTCTACTCTGTTTAACGCCTCCTGGGATGAATTGCAGAGATTATCAACGACGATAACATCGTATCCTGCCTCCAATAATTCTACACAAGTATGGCTTCCAATGTAACCGGCGCCGCCTGTCACTAAAATACTGCTCATACCAAACCTCCTGACATCTGTCATTTATTTTATTGTTACCTGTACATTCACATCTTCCACAATCATAACATTCTCCGGTATATCCAATTCTACCGGAACATTGTGCTTTCCTTTGCTTAGCTTGTCCACGTTGACGCTGGCGCTGATATCTTCTGCAGAAATTTGGGAAAGTACATCGGCTTCTCCCTGTAAAGTGATTTTTACATTTTTGGATACTTTCACCTCATTGTCACCTTGATTCCGGATTTTAATGTCTTCTGCTTTTATTGTAATGGTCCTTGTTGACAGCGGACTGATTTCTATTTCAATTTTTATGGTACTGTCACCGTGAATTGTCACACCTTCCGGTATATACTGTTTCAAATCGATTGTTTTCGTATAAGTCTTTTTTGCGTTGGATATATCGATATCGTCCGCCAGAGATATCTTTTCGATTTCCTTTAATAACTCACTGTCACCCACCAGTTTTACCTTATCCTGGGATAAAACTGTCCGTTTTACTTCATATCCTTCTGCCGGCGTACCAATGTTTCCAATCTCAACAGGAATTTCTTTTTCCTGATCCAATTCCACCGTCACATCTACCTGTCTGCTAGACATTTTAATCTGTTTCGCCTTCAGGACATTTCCCTGAGAATCATATAACGTCAGCTGGCATTTACTTGTAAAATCCTCTCTGTTTCCTTCCAGTTCACACTGTGCCACAACTCTATTTATCTCTTTTAATATAGAATTCGGAGCCGTGATGGTAACCTGATTTTTCGATAACGTATAGTTACTTGGTACAAAGCCCGATGCCGCATTTCCGGTATATTCTACCTCGATGTCAAAGGTCTCTTTCCTGATTTCCTCTATTTCCACCAGCAATGTCTGTGCAGACTGTTTTTCTATGGTAACACGTCTGGCAATGGACCCCTGTTTTACGGAAACATTAATAGGTACAGAATTGACTTTCGACAACTCTTTGAGTGATGCCGTTACCTTAAAATCATCTGCGGACAGTTTGCTTACCACAGATCTTTTTCCCGACACCGTAATATTAATATTTTTGTTGGAAGTCACTTCATAAACCATGCCCATATCACTGATTGCTTCTTCGTGAGTTACCTGCACCGGAACATTATATATCACAATGGTTTTCTCCGGGTCCGTAATATTGATAACCGTAAGCCAAATTAAAGCAGCCACAATGACCGCAACAATTTTCATGCCTACATTATGTGTCAATGAAGCCCTAATTTTCATCATTGCTTTTTTCATTGCGCTCCCTTCCTTTCCAAAATCTCTTCTTCGGTTTCACTTCTGCCTTGGCCTGCGCTTTCACTAATTCATTTTTTAAGATAGCAGTATCAGCGTATCTGATTAACTGACCGTCTCTGGCTATGGAAACACTTCCGTTTTCTTCGGACACAATAATCACAATACTGTCCGTCACTTCACTGATGCCAAGACCCGCCCTATGTCTTGTTCCAAGTTCCTTGCTGAGAGAAACACTGTCCGACAGTGGTAAATAACATGTGGCTGACACAATCTTATTTCCTTCTATGATAACCGCACCGTCATGAAGCGGTGTATTTTTTTCAAATATATTAATCAAAAGCTGGCTGGTTATCTTGGCCCCAACCTTTATTCCTGTTTCACTGTACTGACTCAAATCATGGTCTCTGGCAACCACAATCAAAGCTCCGGTTTTCACCTTCGCCATCTCTAAAGTCGCCCGGATAATCTCTTCTACAGACTGATCACTGAGACTTTCATCATCTATATTATTTCCAATTTTTAGCAGTTTAAATGCCACATTTTTCTTTCCCAGCTCCTCTAAAGCCCTGCGAAGTTCCGGCTGAAAAATAATTACAATGGCAATAATACCTGCACTCAAAGTCTTATTAATAATCCATAAAATCGTCGTAAGATGAAAAAGGGATGCAATGACCATAAAGATAACAATGACAAAAATACCTTTTAATAATGACCATGCCCTGCTTTTTTTGAACCATAAAATGACATAGTAAATCAGAACAGCAATAACAATAATTTCCACAATATCGCTGACATATATATCCGGTATTGTTAGATATTTTTCAAAAAAATTATGAACATAATTATTTACTGCGCTCAATCTTACGCTCCTTTCCCGTTTTTCTCCCATCCTTCCGTCAAATCAATGCACACAAAGGATTCTGTTATTTTAACTTTTTGCCTTGATTTTTCTTTCTTCTCTGAGCGTTAATTCTTTTAACGTTCATTTCCGGCGCCGTTACATTTATTTTTGGTACGGCTTTTACATAATAATAATATTCGTCATCCTCAAACTGAGTATGTTCCGTTCTTGAATAGTCCACCGAAAATACAAAAAACTGAACAATGAAAGCAATCATGATTGACAGAATACTGCCAATAATAATCTCCAGCAGGGAGCCTTCCGTTTTCAAAATCAGAATTCCTACCATAATAACTACAAATTCCAAAATACCACCGGTAAAGATGGCAATGGTCCATGCATTGTCCACAGACATGCGTTTAATAAAATACACGACTAAAATCGTCAGGACAAATGCCAGAATAACCAGAATCATCCGGCTGTCATTGCTAATCAGATTGGTGATGGAGTCAAATCCCGCAGAACTTATCTTTCCACCGGATATCTGTTCCGCCACCATTGTATTCTTACTTACAATATTAATCATAAAGTAAATGATTGTGCCAAATATTACCGGTACACACGCATAAGGCGCCCATATCAGTCCTGCAATAATAGGAACCGCATAGGGTATTTTCAGGAAAAATGCCAACGGGACGAGCACCAGCAAAACGCCCTGTTTGGGTGAAAATCTGAAAAATAACAGAAACATAATCAGCATTACCAGAAGTATCACACTGCCCAGTTCCACAGATACGGAAAAGATATTGACAACAATATCTGCCGCTAAAATGATGGTTACCGCACTCCATGGAAGAAATGCACAGATAACAGCCATTACCAGAATAATCCACCATGCATTGAGCACACTCATATAACCGATATTGGATTTGATTAAAACAAAGGATATGAAAGTAGCAAGGAATTTCATTATCGACCGGAGAACAATTTCATGCTCTCCATAAAAATTTTTTATTTTTTCTCTTAATTCAAATAATGATGTCATTTTGCTTCCCCTCCTTCTTCTCCTAATTCGTCAATAATTGCGTCATACTCCTGCTCCTGTATTCTATGCAGTGTTTTTAAATCGCCATTATACTCTTTTAAATTCCTTCTGATTTTTCTAAATCTGTGAGAAAAAAATGCATAACTGAAAATCATATATCCTGTACACAGCCCGATGTACAAAATGACAAACATAATCACCATACCGATAAAGCTTCCTGTTGTAGTCATTTTGGAAAGTACCCTCTCTGAACTGTAAATAATCCACAGCACAAGGCATAACAGATATCCCAAAGTAACACTGGCAAAAGAACCTAACATTTTAATTAACATATAGTCGCTTTTGAAGTATTTACCCGTCTTTATTTCTTTCTTCTGATTCTTCTGTTCATATAAAGATAATTTTGTCATTAGTATGATTTTTTCGTTATTCAGCATATCTACTACCTCGACACGTTTTCATAAACAGGCACGCAAGCCCATAATTATCTTTTATTTTATCATAAGCCCCGTCTTAGCGCAATGAAAATAAAAAGCGCACCCCGGTGCGCTTTATCCTAACTGTTCTTTTAAAATTTCTATAAATCTCTGTCCTGCGTTGGAAATGTATTTGCCCTTCTTATATGCAACACACATTGTTCGAATTGCTTCTTTATCACTGCCTACTTTATAATAATATGGGTGTTCTTCCAAATTATTATACTTAATTGTACTTTCTGCAACAAAAGATATTCCGACGCCGGCAATGCTCATTGCCAGACCTGTTGTAGTCTGCGGTACCTGCATGACTACGTTCGGTTGATATCCTGCATTTTTAAACATCTGATCCACTTTATGTCTGATATGCTGAATTTCGTTTAACAAAATAAAATTCTGGTCTTTCATCATATTTAAATTCAATGACGGATACTTCTCATCACCAAGATTTCCATTGACGATTTCTTCTGCCGGAACTCTGTATTGTTCTAACTTGTGATTCATCTCCATGTTTTTTGGAACAGCCATGACAATCCGTTCATCAAACAATATCTCTTTATCAAACAGTGTATCATCAATATCTGCATCCGTCAGGTACATGTCCACATCGCCCCGCAGACAGCTTTCGCTGACTTCGGATACCCTTCCCTCAAAGATTTTCAAATGAATACCCGGATATTTATTATGAAACGCTGCAAGAGGTCCCGGGAGAAATCCGGTAGAGAAACAGGCCGTGCTTCCTATCTTTAACTCGCCTCTTTTCAAATCCTGTAAATCGGACATGATATTGTTCATCTTTTCCGTGGCCTGTATTACCTCGTTGGCATATGCCAGATATATCTTACCAAACTCCGTGATTTCAATCGGTGAAATACTTCTGTCAAACAACAGTACGCCTACGGATTCTTCAATTTTTTTAATATAATTACTCAGCGCCGGCTGTGATATTCCCAACTCTTTTGCCGCTTTTGAAAAACTGTTTTGTTTCGCTACTTCCTTAATATAATAGAATTCATTTCTTTTCACGATGCTTTCTCCCTCGTCTTTTGATCATTTTCTAATGATTATAACTCATCTCCCCAAAAAATTCACTATATATTTTTTCACGCAGTTCCATAAACCTCTGACTGTTTCTTTCCCGAGGTCTGTCCATATCCACTTCGATGGTTTTCTGAATGGTTCCCGGCCTGCTTGAAAACACAACCACCCGGTCTCCCAAATAGACTGCCTCATCAATATCATGAGTTACCAGAATCATCGTAGTCTTTTCCAACTCCCAGATTTTCAATATCTCATTCTGCATGGTAATTCTGGTCAACGCATCAAGAGCGCCGAACGGTTCATCTAACAACAGCACTTTCGGACGGTTAATTAATGTTCTGGCAATGCTGGCGCGCTGCTGCATACCTCCCGACAACTGCTTTGGAAGCGCTTTTTCAAATCCTTCCAGTCCTACCATTTTTATATGTTCGTGAATCAACTGTTCCCTCACATCTTTCGGCATTTTTTTGTGAATTCCAAAAGCGATGTTTTCTTCTAACGTAAGCCATGGAAATAACCGGGATTCCTGAAAAATCATTCCTACTTCCACACTGGAACTTTTTACCATACGGTCTCCCACATAGGCCTCTCCTTCAGTGGGCGACTGTAGCCCGCCCAATATTTTCAGCAGCGTACTTTTACCACATCCGCTGGAGCCTACAATGCTGATAAACTCTCCCGGTTTTATTTCCATATCAATATCATTCAGCACGTTCATCCTTCCATTGTCAACGGGAAAATCTTTACTTACATGATTTATGGCAACACGTACTCCCTGATTGTTTCTTTCATTCATCTGCTTTATTTTCCTTCCTGTGCATTCCATTTCAAAATTACATCTTCCAGCCATATCAGAAACAGATCCAATACCAGGCCAAAGATTCCTATAACCGCAACGCCTACCAGTACCTGCGCCACGTTATAATACTGTCTTCCCTGCATAATCATATGTCCGATTCCTGCGGAAGCAGCAATCATCTCTGCCGTAACCACACAGTTCCAGGCTGAACTGATGCCCAGCCTTATCCCGGTGAACACCGATGGAAGGGATGCGGGCCAGATAATCTTTGTCAGTATCTGGATTTTGTTTTTCTCCAATATCTGCCCCACCTCTAAATATTTATGATCCACATTTTTAATTCCCTGTGAAGTGTTTACTAAAATCGGCCAGAAACTTCCCACGGTAATCACTGCAATCTTTGGGGCCTCATCAATACCTAACCACAAAATAAACAGTGGAATCCATGCTACCATCGGTATCGGCCTTAATGCACCTACAATGGCACTGAGCGCTCTGTTGATCCATGAAAACAGTCCGGTAATAATTCCCAAAACCAGTCCGCAGCTCCCTCCGATCAGAAATCCAATCAGAACTCTTCTCAGACTTACAAGCAGGCTCTCACCCAACATTCCGTTAGTGAGTGTCAATACGAAAGTTTCCCATATTTTCTTCGGGGAAGGGTATAATCTTAAATCAATCATTCCCGCATCACTGCAAATCTGCCACACGATGATTCCAAGCACCGGAATCAGAGCAGGGGTAATCATATTAAAACATATTCTCTTAATAATGTATTTCCTGTTCACCCTTTGTACCTCTATTGCATCGCATCATAATATGACGTATTAATATATTTTGTAATATCATCGGCAGACTTGATGACAGAGTTTTCACCGGATGTGTCAAACTGACCTGATGCAATCAAAAATTCTACCGTTGCCTTAAAAGCGTCAATTTTCTCATCTGTTATTTTCACATCTCTGTCTTCACAGTTCACGGAAGCTGACGCAACCTCTGCATCCACTCCGGTGTAATCTGCTAAAATCCGGATGGCGTCCTCTGTATTTTCATCGGTATATTTTGCTCCCATCTCCAATGCTTTCAACACGGCTGTTGTGATTTCTTTATTCTCACTTGTAAAAGCCGTATTTGCAGCAAAAGGATTACAGAAAAATTTATATGCTGTTTTCTTTGTCTGTTTTCCATCTTTATCATAAGTTCCCTCACCGTCTGCCAGACGGAAAGCGTACTCTTTCGACTGGGAAATTCTCGGCTCCCACACTGCCGCCGCGTCAATGTCTCCCGTCTGAAGAACAGAGAGTATATCCGCCTGCTCCAACGCTACGATTTCCACATCTTTCTGTGTCAGTCCTGCATCTTCCAAAACAATATTTAACAGATGTTCTGCGTTGCTTCCTAACGTCAGACCGATTTTCTTTCCTTTTAAATCTGCCACCTTTTCTATTCCTGCTTCCCTGTTGGCGATAACCGCCGTACCTGTCTTCTGTGTTCTGTAAGTGCCGATAATTTCTGCCGGACATCCGGTAGCAATGGCAGAAATACAAGGCTGGTCGCCAAGACATCCAAAATCAAGACTGTTTGCGCTGAATGCTTCCATAATGGCGGGACCGGCATCAAACATAACCAGTTTTACTTTTGCATCAATATTTTCTTCTTTCAACACCTGATCAAAATAACCTTTCTCACTGGCTACTATGGCAGAAATATCTGTATCCTGTACACCGATTGTTACTTCTTTTGTCTCATTTTTGCTGTCTTTACCGCATCCTGTCATCATAGTAATCCCTATAACGAACATTGACACCCATAGTAATATTCTTTTTTTCATATCAACATCTCCTTTATTATAACTTACAATATAAATGGCATTTCTTTTGTTTGCTCAGGTAACAGGCCATTGGGGTCGTTCATCATTGAGCACCCTGACAATCTCTGTTGCTGCCCTGTATGCCATACGGTCCATGGAATCAAAAGAATGGGCCGCATTATGTGGTGATACAATCAGGTTTTCCAACTGAAATAATGGATTATTTTTTTCCGGTGGTTCTGTTGCAAAAACATCCAAAGCCGCCCCTGCTATCCTGTGATGAACCAGTGCGTTGTATAAAGCATCTTCATCCACACTGCCGCCTCTTGCCATATTGATGAAATAAGCCGACTCTTTCATCATTCCCAGTGTCTCTTTGTTGATTACAGTCTCCGTGTCCGGTCTTAAAGGCATATGAAAAGATACAAAATCACTGTTTCTCAACACTTCTTCCATATTTACTGCTTCTTTCACATAATTCGGAAGTTCTGTATGTCTGTGGGTTCTGTACACCAGAATTTTCATGTCCAGACCCAAGGCTGCTTTCTTTGCCACCAGGGCAGAAATCCTTCCAAAACCAATCAGTCCTAACGTTTTCCCCGCCAGATCTATCGTTTTGTCCGTGTCTCTTCTGATCCAGTCTCCCTCTCTTGTAATCCGGTCAAAGACCGGGATATTTTTTGCACATGCCAGCATAAGTGCCAATGTATGTTCCGCCACCGAATTAGAATTTGCACCGGGGGTATTGGTTACTACAATCCCTTTTTCCTTAGCGTAATTTAAATCAATATTATCCAGTCCTGCTCCATGCCTTGCAACAACTTTTAATTTCCTGCCTTTTTTTAAAACTTTCTGATTGAAATCTGCCGTTCTGGCAAGAATTGCGTCACAGTCTCCAACATATTTACACATCGTTTCCACGGAACAGTCTTCCAGACATATACATTCACAATCATTTTCTTTCAAATAGGCGATTGCTTTGGTGGAAACTTCCTGTGGAATCAGCACTTTGTATCTCATTTGTACCTCCTTATTGATTTGTCCTGCATATGATCTGGAACAACGGACAAACTGTCAAACTCTATTGTATTACTATGAACAAAAATAAATAATCAATGCAAAAAAAGATACTCACCGGTTTTCTTTCCTGATGAGTATCTTTGATATAATTTCTCTTTTTCTATTTTCCAAAGTGTTGGGCAACTTTTTTCAGGTCTTCAATAATCGGCAGATTCTGCGGACAGATTTTTTCACATTTTCCGCAGGCGATACAGTCGCTTGCCTTGCCGAAAGTACCTGTCAGTCTGTCATAATATTCGCCCTGAGGCGTCCAGCCTTTTTCTTTCACTTCCTGTTTGTCAGCATTATATAATGAGAAGTATTTCGGAATGGCTATTTTTTTCGGACAACCTTCCGTACAGTAAGAGCATCCTGTACATGGAATTTCAATGTTGGCATTCAATATGTCTACTGCATCCTGTACCAGTTTCAATTCCTCTTCATTCAAAGGTTTGAAATTCATCATATAATCCGTATTATCCAACAACTGTTCCATATTACTCATGCCGCTTAAAACCATCATGACATTATCAAGACTTGCGGCAAACCGAATGGCCCATGACGGAATGGACATTTCCGAATTGTACTCCTTAAAATGCTGCTCTACTGCATACGGAACATTTGCCAATGTGCCGCCTTTTACAGGTTCCATAACAATTACCGGAACACCATGTTTGGTAGCCACCTCATAACACTTGCGGGACTGTACACCTTCGCTGTCCCAGTCCAGATAATTAATCTGAAGCTGAACAAACTCTACTTCCGGATGCTCTGTCAGTACTTTGTCCAATAATTCTGCATTGTCATGGTAGGAAAAACCGATATTTTTTACCAGTCCCTTTTCCTTCTTTTCTGCCAGCCATTCAAAACAGCCTAATTCCATATATTTCTTATAATGATCCAGTCCCACGTCATGAAGCAGATAATAATCAAAATATTCTACTCCTGTTTTCCGAATCTGTTCGTTAAAAATATTTTCTGCCTCTTCTATGGTGTTAAAAAATCCTGCATGAAGTTTGTCTGCCAATGTATAACTGTCTCTAGGATGGCGTTTCACCAAAGCCTCTTTTGTGGCCTCCTCGCTCTTAAATCCACAATACATCCATGCTGTATCAAAATATGTAAATCCTCTTTCTAAAAACGTATCAACCATTTTTGACATGGTTTCAAGATCAATATCTGCGGCATCATTCTGATTTTTTAGCGGTAATCTCATGAGACCAAAACCCAATTTCTTTTGATTCATTGTTCCTCCTTATAAATACATTATTCTTATAATCATATTAATACTTCTAGCAGAAAATAGCAATTTATTTAGAAAATTTCTATATTATTAATTCTTTTTTTATCTCAATTTTTATAAACAAACAGCCATATGATAAACATATGACTGTTTGCTGTAATCTTATTTTCTAATTTTAATTCTTTTTACCTTTGACCACTTCTTTGCGCCAACTGCTCTCACTCTTACATAAAGCTTTTTCTTGTTTTTAAGTTTCTTGTTTTTAATTGTAACTTTTATTTTCTTTACTGTTTTTCTAACAAGAATTTTTTTGAACCTCTTTGTTCTAGAAATCTGTACCTGATATTTTTTTGCACCTTTTACACGTTGAAACGTGAGTTTCACTCTTGCAGATGCTTTTTTCTTCACAGCACTCTTTACTTTTGTTCTTTTAAGAACTTTTGCTTTTGAACCAGAAGTCGGTCTGACAACGCTCTGATGATTTTGGTTCCCTGTATTGTTTTGGTTCGATGTATGGTTTTGATTATTTTGACCATTCTGATTTGTTGTCTGCTGATTATTGCCTGATATTGTTGTCGTTTCTTCAACATCATCCGTTGGAAGTGTCGTACCACCTTGTCCCAATTTATAATCACCATACAAATTATCATCTACGCCGTCTGTCTGAACTCCCGGATTCTTATCCGGCTTTTCATCTTCTGCTGCACCGACAATCTTCTGATATACGCGAACATAATCAACCTGCATGACTGCAGAGGTAAAACTACTGTCCGGAACATATCCGCTGTCAAAAGTTCCGCCCGCCGCAAGATTCAGAATTAAATAGAATCTTTGATCGAATGGTGCATAAGCGTTTCCTCTATCAGAACCAGAATACCATTCACCATATGTACACTTAAAATAACATTTTCCATCGCAATAAATTTTGATTGTTTCTGCTTCCCAAACAACACTGTAAACATGCCAATCATCAATTCCTGTTTTCTTGTTACCATCCTGCGTCATGTTCAAAACATCAGAAGTATTAATGTTGTTCGGCCACTGGGCACCATAATGCAGGGTTCCGAATACCATGTCTGGCGTACGTCCACGTCCTTCAAAGACATCTATCTCACCTGACAGTGGCCATGAACCATATCTGGAATCATTTGGAAGCATCCACATAGCCGGCCATACACCAGTTCCGGTAGGCATCTTTGCCCTAAAGTCTACACGTCCATATTTAACAGAAAATTTATCTTTTGTTGTAATTTTTGCTGAAGAATATTGTGCAGTCGCTTTTTTAGAAGCATCATCCTTCTGGGAAAACTCTTTTTGCTGTTTTTTCATGGTAATATTCAAGACACCATCTTTTACAGAAGCATTATCTCTTGTATACCATTGTAACTCTTGATTTCCCCATCCTGCAGTGTTGATATCATTTTCATCCAAAAGGAATCCTTCTTCAAATCCCCACTTGGAAGTATCTAACGCATCTCCTTCGAATTCATCATTCCAAATCATTTTCCAGCCTGACGGTGTAAATGCGTTTGAGCTGTCCTCTACTTGAATATCTGTCATATCGGAAGGAAGAGACGGTGTATATGAGGTATTTCCTTTGACAGTATATTCCACATAATTACTGCTCATATCTCCGCCTTTCGTTCCGTTTATCGGATAACTGATGCGAAGTTCTATATCTTTTTTGACCGGTTGAAACCACAATCCAAATACATAGTCGGCAAAATACCCCCACTGCTGACTTAAAGAATTTTCATTATATCCGTTTCCTTCATATACCCATCCACTAACTCCAACATCTGTTAATGCAATCCATTCTCCATCAATCTTGATTTCATATTGAAACAGTTCCAAATCTTTTTTGGTCGCTGTAGTTCCTCCAATTTTTGGAAGAGGAATCCCTACAGATGCCGTCGTATTACTACTTGCATCATAGGAAGTACCTTCATAAGCAGATAATTGATAGTTTGTTCTTTCCGGTTCCACATATGTAACTTTAACGTCCTGATAAATACTGTTGTCCGTCTTTTTTTGGAATCTTAAAGTAAAGGACCAGTTAATGTTTTTAAACCAATATCCTCCATCTCCATCTGTATAATAACCAAAATTTTGATCCCATAAAAATCCTGAATCTGCATTACTTAAAAACGGAACAAAACCTTTGCCATCATGATTATCTACCAAAATAGTAATGTCATCTTCAATTTGCTGATATTTAATGCTTTTATCTCCATTGAAGGTCCATGCTCCCCAATGCGTGGCTGAAGTACCGGTGGCATCGGCCGTAATGTTTGACTCCGTAGTCGATATACTGGTCAACTGATACTTTGGAAGCTTGTTTAATTCCATTGTATAATCTAAATCCACATTATTTGTCTTTCCATGAAAACGGACATATGTAGTCTCTGTAAGTACCATCCAGCAGACCCATCCGCCCCAGCTTTGGTATTCCCATGCCCATGTGTCATTCCATTTGAAATAACTGACTTCTTCAATTTTTTTCCACTCTCCGTTTGTTCCCTGTTCCTGTTTTACATAAACCTGTAAATCTGCTTCCACGTCAGAAATAGAAAGTTCACTGCTGGACTTTCCGTTAAATTTTGGCATGACAAACCCGAAACTTGCTTCGTCAACACCCTCTCTTTTCACTACAGGACCATTCGCGCTGTCATAACACTCCATAGATGTAATCACTGTCGCTGCCGCTGAAACATCTGTTGTATCACTAAGAGACAACCAACTTACTGTTCCGATTGTGCTTAAAACAACTGCTACAGCTACAATAACTGCTGTTATTTTTGATAATAACCCTTTCATAATTTCTTCCTTTCTTTTTTATTTGACACAAAAGGAAATAAGATCCCTTAACGTCTTTTCTTACCAATTGATTATAAATTTTGAGTTGTAATTAATCAACGTATCCATTTTTTAGTAAGTGTAATTTCTTTTCTATTTTTTATGCTTTTTCATTCGGTTTTGGGCATAAATAATATCTTTTACCACTTCACCTGAAATAATCAGTCCAGCTACTGCGGGAACAAACGCATTACTTCCGGGTATCTGCCTTTTTTTCTGTCCTTCTTCTACAAATTTGGGAGTTAATGGTTTTTCTTTGGAATAAACTACTTTCAAATGCTCTATTCCTCTTTTTTTCAGCTCGCGCCGCATTACTTTCGCCAGAGGGCATACCGAAGTTCTGGATATATCTTCCACTTCAAAATCCGCAGGGTTCATCTTATTTCCCGCCCCCATGGAACTAATGATCGGCGTCCCGCTTTTTTCCGCCTGTTCCACTAAATTCAATTTTCCTGTAACTGTATCTATCGCATCTACAATATAATCATATTGGCGAAAATCAAATTGCTCTGCCGTCTCTGGAAGATAAAATACGTTGTGAGTGTTTACTTTGGCATCTGGGTTAATGTCTAAGATTCTATCCCGTGCTACTTCCACTTTATATTTTCCCACAGTAGTGGTTGTGGCAATAATCTGCCTGTTAATATTGGTAATGCTTACCGTATCATTATCAATTAGATCAAGAGTCCCAACACCGCTTCTTGCCAAGGCTTCTACTGTATATCCTCCCACGCCTCCTATGCCAAACACTGCCACCCTTGCATTACGCAGTTTTTTCAGGGCTTCTTTTCCGATTAAAATTTCCGTCCTTGAAAATCGACTGTCCATTTTATTTCCTCTCTTTCCTATCTGTTACCACGTCTTCTATTATACAGGCTATCAAGTTCTTTTGACAATTTTATTTTTTAGAACAAAGAGTTCCGCTCGCGGAACTCTCGCGCCAAGCGCGGTTGCTTTTGCAACAAACTTCCTCTTCGCGCTTGTGCGCATCCATA
>CAJFUA010000005.1 GCA_904420085.1 uncultured Eubacterium sp.
TATGGATGCGCACAAGCGCGAAGAGGAAGTTTGTTGCAAAAGCAACCGCGCTTGGCGCGAGAGTTCCGCGAGCGGAACTCTTTGTTCGCAAAAACCCTGCAAGGATTAATTGGTAAACAATATTTTTTCTGATTTATACTGTCTGATGATAATTCCAAGCACAATACATATAATTGCGATAGTGGAGATTAACATAAGCAGGATGTTGGTATAATTGATACTTCCTTTGGTAATGTCCGTAAAAATTAATGTGAAATTTAAAAACGGTACCAGAGAAAGGAGAGCATTGGTCTTTAAATTAATTAAAAATGCAATCATTCCCGGAAAGAATGATATAAACATGACCGGAGTAAGGGCGCTCTGTGCTTCTTTAAATGTTTTGCATTTGCTTGCCACGGCAATATTCAATCCACTGATAAGGAAGGAATAAGTGATGATGACAACGGCTGCGAATGCAAATTCCGCAGGTGATAACATTAAATTGGTATCGTTGTATATCTCAAACATATTGTTTGAAATCTTCAGGGAAATAACCGTTAAGATGAAACTGAAGATTCCTGTAACGATAGAGGAAAAAGTTACGCTCAGGTATTTTCCCACAATAATATCACGGCCTTTCATTGGAAAAGTGAGAAGTGTCTCCAGAGTTCCGCGTTCTTTTTCACCGGCAGTGGTGTCGGTAGCCGGATACATTGCCGAAATGGCAATAGCCATAATAATGAACAGGAATGCATAGTTGGTAATATAATTTCCGAAAAATGTTTCTTCCATAGAAATATTTTCTTTCACAGTAATAATATTTAATAATGCATCACTGTCCATATTTTTATCTGCCAGATAGTTTTTCTGTAACGACTCCTTATATACTGTAAAATAACTGTTTACAAGTGCAGAAGCCATGGAAGTGGTCTCATTCTCCTCACCGTTGATGGTGTAGATGTTTCCCTTTTTTGTCACATACAAATCAATTTCCGCCTTATCATACTTTTCCCGTAAATCTTCTGTGTCTCCATAGATAGCCTGAATATCCATGTTTTTGGCAATTTCCTTTTCTGCATCGCTCATTTTATAGTTAAATCCGATGCGATTATAATCTTCCACAGGTTTGTTCATCTGTGCATCAAATAGCGCAGACATTCCAAAGATTATTAATGGAATCAGAATGGGAGTAATCAGCATCATGGAAAGAGATTTTTTATCACGAAACAGTTCTCTCAGTTCTTTTTTAAAAATACATATAATTTTATTATTCATGATTTACACCTCCTATCAAAGCAAAAAATGCGTCCCGCAGATTGGTTGTACCGGTGGTCTGACGGATTTGATCCGGTGTTCCTTCTTTTATAACCACACCTTTGTTTATCATAACTACATGATCGCAGATGTTTTCAGCCTCCTCCATATAGTGGGTAGAGTAGATAATCGTTTTCCCCTGTTTCTTTTCTGCTTTAATGAAGTCTAAAATAATCTGACTGGAAATAATATCCAGACCGCTGGTTGCTTCATCTAAAATATAATACTTGGGATCGTGAATCATGCATCTGGCAATATTAACTCTCTGGGTCTGACCGGTTGATAAATTCTCAATTCTCTGATGAAGAAAATCATCCATATTCAGTATTTTCGAAATCTCCTGAATTCTTTCATCAGCAGTATTTTTGTCTACATCATAAAAATCACAACACATTTTCAATAACTCATAGGTGGAAATGGTGTTATAGATTTTTGTATTGCCTGACAGATAGGCAATATTTTTCTTGATCTCAACCTCATTTTCCTTGTAGTTTAACCCGTCAATGTCGATGATTCCTTCCGTCGGTTCCAGAATGCCGCCAATCATTCGGAGTAATGTGGTTTTTCCGGCGCCGTTTGGTCCGAGTATTCCAAGAATTTCGCCTTCTTCTGCCGTGAAGGAAATACCGTCGTTTGCGTAAAATTTTTCTTTTCTTTTTTTAGAATTATATTTGATAAATTCTTTTCTGATATTTTCTACGTTTAACATTTTGCCTTCCTTTCGTTGAATATATACAAACTAAGGATCAAAGTAATCGCCTAGTCTGTTCAAAATTATACACGAAATCAGCATTGCCTGTAAACGATATATGAAAATTTTTTTTAATTTATATAAAATTCATGAACTCAAAAATTTAGCGGGGAAAAATGAGTGTTATATCAGTTGCTGTGTTTATTTGATTTAAAGTACATTCTGGTATATGATAGTAGTGTAAAAAATAATTAGGAGCAGCAAGATGAAATTCAGACCATGCATTGATATACATAATGGAAAAGTAAAACAGTTGGTAGGCGGCAGCTTAAAAGATGAAGGGAATCAGGCAGAAGAAAATTTTGTCTCTGGGAAAAGTGCTGCAGAATTTGCAAATCTTTATAAAAAGGACGGTTTGACAGGGGGGCATATTATTCTGTTAAATGCCGTAAGTTCAAAATATTTTGAAGCCACAAGACAGCAGGCGGTGGAAGCGCTGAAAGCATATCCTGGAGGAATGCAGATTGGCGGAGGCGTGACAGATGAAAATGCACCCCATTGGATTGAAGCAGGAGCCAGTCATGTGATTGTCACATCCTTTGTGTTTCGGGATGGGAAAATCAATTATGAAAATTTGAAAAAACTGGCTGCGGCAGTGGGAAAAGAACATATTGTGCTGGATTTAAGCTGTAGAAAGAAACAGGGGGATTATTATATTGTCACAGACCGCTGGCAGACTTTTACGGAAGAAAAGGTCAGCACAGAACTGCTTCATACGTTGTCCGCATATTGTGATGAGTTTTTAATTCACGGCGTGGATGTGGAAGGAAAAGGGAATGGCATGGAAGAAGAACTGATAAAGATTATTTCCAATTTCGACCAGACAAAAATCACGTATGCAGGAGGAATATCATCCATAGATGATGTCAGAAAGTTTGGAGAACTTTGTCAGGGAAAATTGGACTACACCATAGGCAGTGCGCTGGATCTGTTCGGCGGCAGGCTGCCTTATGAAAAAATAAAAAAGATGTAGTCTTGTTATCAATTATTTTCTTTTCGAAACTGTCCCGGTGTTTTTTGATAGCGTTTTTTGAAAAGACGGTTAAAGTGTTCCACATTCTGAAATCCGACCAGTGCACTGATTTCAGCAATGGGCTGATTGGTATGTTTTAAGAAAAAGCAGGCTTTGTTAAAACGGATGCTCTGCTGCAGTTGTGTAAATGATTTTCCGGTATGCTTTTTTATCAGCCGGGAGCAGTATGCGGTAGAAAAGTGGAAATGCCAGGCAATATCGTTTAAAGAAATGGTCTGATAATTGGCGTCAAAGTAAGCCATTATATCAGAAAAAAGGGCAGAAGACTTTCGAACCTCACCGGGAAGTTTCATGGTATTTTCATATTGCTGCAGAAGCTTTGAAAATAAAATCATCAGAGAACTGTCCAAAATATTTTCGTAGTACTTTTTTCTTTCCGTATATTCAATATACATTGAAAGAACATGTTCTTTTATCGTATTGTCATTTTTGGATTCCATGATTAAGTAGGCATTGTTCTTTTTGGAATACAGAGAGCTGTTGAAAAATTGTGATACCTTGTTGGTATCCTTTAGTACATTATAAAAAATATCTTCAAAAGACCCTCTCCTTATTAATATATTAATAATCAGACTATTATTAAATACTTCGATAGAATGGGAGGTAGACGGCGATACCAGACAGAAATCCCCCTCTTTTAAATCAATCTGTTCATAGGCAATATTCTGCCTGCACGCCCCTTTCAGAACGTAAATCAATTCGAAAAACTGATGGCTGTGAAAGAAAGCAGGCGTATAGCGGTTGTGTTTGGTTAATATTACATTGTTCTGACTGTTCTTATCAAAAAAATAGTCGGCGTCAGTGACAAAATCAGGCATAAATCCGTCTTTGATTTCCGGTACAATCAGCATTTTCTTTTTTAAATATTCTGTATCCAGCGTATTCAGAAATTCCTGAAAATTCTTACTATTTTTCGCAATATAATAATTATAATAAAACAATTCATGTTCATTCCAGTTTTGCAATTCGTTTAATAATTCTTTTGTAGTCATAACACTCTCCCACATTTTCATACATTCAGTATAACAAAACAGGTCATATAAAATCAATAAAATTGACAGAAATTCTCAATGTTCAACCATAATGATTTGTTATAAAATATTAATTATTAAGAAAAAGAAGAGAGGTGTTCTAAATGAAACAAAGACTATCCAAATGTATTGCAGTCATTCTTAGTCTGGCACTGGTTCTGACATCGGTCAGTGTATATCACGACTATGCTAAAGCACAAGATCTTTCTTTAGCGGAGATGATTGCCAGTACAGACTACAATGTTGCACTGAAGAAAAATGTTGAATTGTATCCCGGACAGGAGACGACGACGCAGGGAACAGAGACGACTGAACCGTCAGAACAGACAACTACCACCGGAGCATTCGAGTCAGACGGAAGAAGACATTCCAAATATATGTATCTCGTATCAGTAAGCACCGGGAAGTTAGTGCAGATTGATGAGGCAACGAAAGTGTTAAAAGCAGATGGAGATGAAAGCCTGCTAAACGATATAGAATCCATTCCTGACAGGGCGCTCTATTATACGGTACCCGGAACAGATGACAGATTTCCGGGATATGTGGCGCTCAGATCTCCATATAATAATCAGTCTGTTCAGGGTCAGCCGACCGGCATGGTTGCCACAGGTGGTAATGCCACGGCAGGCTGGGAAATTGTTAAACTGGAAATGCAGCCGGACGGAACAATTGCTATTTTGTCTACCAACGGTGACAATTACGTTACAGTGGACACGGAAGATGAAAATAAGTTAAAGCCAAATGCTAAAACAGTCGGTGACGCACAGAAATTCAGATTTGTGCTTCCGGCCAGCTATAGCGAGAAACCGGCCACGGCGGAAGTGACCGTGAAAGAAAGAACTATGAATTCCATCACGTTGCACTTCAACGTACCGACAGGTCTTTATACCGGTTTTGAAATATACAGGGCTTCTGAGGAAGATGGAGAATATGTTCCAATTACAGAACAGGTATCCAATACCTATACGGATGATAATCTGAATCCGGGAGAAACTTATTTCTACAAAGTTGTCACTGTTGCAGAAGATATAAAGTCGGATATGAGCGAAGCAGTTTCCGCAAAAACCCTGACTTCCCCGGAGGCAGAAAAGCCCACAGGATTAGATATTCAGTATCAGAACAAAGGAATTACATTATCATGGAATGAGGCAGAGTATGCGGTATCTTATGATGTATACCGGGCAACAGGTAAGTACAGTACATATACGAAAATCGGAAACACAGATACCACATCTTACAAAGATACGGTAACAGATTCCGTGTATAACTATTATTATAAGGTTGTATCCGTCAATGCAGATGATTTGGAATCCGAGCAGTCGGAAGCAATGGCACTGGATATAAAACTGTTTGGGGATACAGTCAATCTGTACAGTCCTACGGATGATGTATCTGTAATCAACGAGGAAATCAAGGCAATTTCTGATGAGATGATGCCGGCTTCCAAGTCAGAATTTTCAGAAAACAGGTATGCCATCGCATTCAAACCGGGAACTTATGATATTAACAAGATTAACGTAGGTTTTTATACACAGGTAATGGGATTGGGCGCTTTGCCCACAGATGTTTCCATTCCGGGAATTAATGTGGATTCCAACGGTGGAGAAAATACGTTGATTAATTTCTGGCGAGGTGTGGAAAATATTTCTATAATGACAGGAAATAATGATGCGGAAGTGAAGTGGGGAACGTCTCAGGCGGCACCTCTTCGGAGAATGTATGTACAGGGAAAGCTTCATTTTGATGATATAGGAAAGACGGCCAGTGGCGGTTATGTCGCCGATACATACACCACAGGTCAGATGGGTTCATGGTCCCAGCAGCAGTTCTTTGTAAGAAACAGCGTGATGACAGGAGGCTGGTATGACGGCTGTTGGAATATGGTGTTTGTAGGATGTGAGAATGCACCACAGACCACGGAGGACTGGGGAGATGCCACATATCAGTCCTACACCAATATTGAAAAGACAGAAATTGTCAGAGAAAAACCGTTCCTCTATTTAGATGACAATGGAGAGTATCAGGTATTTGTTCCGGGTGTCAGAAAAAATACGGTAGGATTGTCATGGAGTCAGGATGACATGGGAGAAGGCACATCCATAAGTATTGATGATTTTTACATTGCAAAGGCAGCTGTAGATAATGCAGATACGATTAATCAGGCGTTGTCAGAGGGGAAAAATCTGATTTTCACACCGGGTCTTTACAATGTTGACAAACCGATAGAAATCAATCGTGCCAATACAGTTGTTCTTGGATTAGGTCTTGCCACGATTACATGTACCAATGAGGAAACAGCTATCAAAGTGGCGGATGTGGACGGTGTTTCCATTGCAGGAATTATTGTTGAAGCAGGAGAGCCGGGTTCGGAATCATTAATAGAAATGGGAAGTGAAGATTCCGATAAGGACCACAGTAGTAATCCGTCATGGTTCAGCGATGTGTATGTGAGAGTGGGCGGATACAGTGTAGGTTCCTGCGAGAAAGGAATTGTGATTCACAGTAACAATGTAATCGGAGACCATTTCTGGCTCTGGAGAGCAGATCACGGTGCGGGTGCCACATGGGATGGCGCAAAATGTGATACCGGTCTGGAAGTAAATGGAGACAATGTAAATGTGTACGGATTATTCTGTGAACATTTCCAGAAATATCAGACATTGTGGAATGGTGAAAATGGTAAGATGTATTTTTATCAGAGTGAACTGCCATATGATGTGCCGGCACAGTCAGACTGGATGAGCCATGATGGAACACAGAACGGTTACGCTTCCTATAAAGTTGCAGACAACGTGAAAAGTCATGAGGCATATGGTCTGGGCGTTTATGAAGTATTCATCTATACCGGTGAAAAAATGAACTTAAAGAGTGCCATTGAAGTATCGGCAGGAACGAAAGTATTCCACGCATGCACGAACCATCTGAGTGGTGATAACACGAATAGCGGAACCATTACTTACATAGTCAATGAATCCGGTGGTTCTGTCGGAAAAGGTATTACACAGCAGGGTGTTAAGGTAGGTATCAATTATTACCCTGAAGATATCAGCGTATTGAAAGCACAGCTTTTAAAGACTATCAATCAATACAAGGATGCAGAAAAAGGTATGGCAGAAGATGCTGTCTGGGAAGCCTTTGAAGAGGCACTTAAAAAGGCCAATGATGTATATCAGGATGAAAATGCAGACGAATCACAGATCAGTGAAGCACAGTCTGAGTTAATTAATGCGTACAAGGAAGTGGAAGAAAGCAAGAATGCCAACACACCGGCAGCTGTGTCAGAGAAAAAAGGTGTCAGCAGTTGGTGGTATGCAGCTAACGATCCGAATAAAGATGTAGGCGTGTTAAAGAAAGTTGGAACTTCATGGGTTTACAACTGGGGAATGACAGAAGAAATTGCACAGAAGGCGCAGGCAGAAGGTATTGAATATGTTCCAATGATTTGGGGTTCATGGGATGTGAATGATTCTAAAATTACAGAACTTAAGGAAGGTAAAGAGACAGGATTATATAAAAATCTTCTTACATTTAACGAGCCGGATTTAACCGATCAGGCTAATATGACGGTAGAACAGGCATTGGAATTATGGCCGAAACTGGAGGAGACAGGTTTAAGACTGGGAAGTCCTGCCGGTGCTGCGGCAGAAGATGCATGGGTTGAAGAATTTATGCAGAAGGCAAAAGAAAAAGGCTACAGAGTGGATTTCCTTACGGTACATATCTATCAGGATTTCACCCATCCGGAGTCGGTAGGTCAGTTAAAGGCAGCATTGGAGAGACTGTATGCAAAATATCAGATTCCGATTTGGATTACGGAGATTGGGAACGTGGATGTTTCCACACAATGGTGGGGATATCAGTTATATGAACCAATGTCTCATACCAATGCAGTAAAATACATAACAGAAGTCTGTGAAATGTTAGAGTCTTTAGATTATGTGGAAAGATACGCATGGTTTGTAGATCATTCAAGTAATATTTCCGGCACGGAGTATACAAGATTGTTCGATGTTTCTACCAATGAGCTGACACCGGAAGGGGAAGCCTATAAAGCAGTAGGACGATCGGACAGCGAACCGGAACAACCGACCACGGAGGTAGCCACGCCACAGGAAACGACCACATCCAATGTGGAGACAACAACAAAAGGAGATTCGGATAAGAATGTCACGACTACGGCTCCGGACAGAGTAGTAACTACGAAAAAGCCGTCAGCCAAGGTAAAACGACCTGCAAGAGTTAAAATCAAAAAGGTTACCAGTCCAAAGAAACGGACAATTAAGATAAAGCTGAAAAAGGTAAGGGGAGCAGCCGGATATAAGGTCCAGATATCTCTCAGCAAGAAGTTTAAAAAAGCAAAAAGATATAAGACCAGAACATATCACACAAGAAAATTAAACTTTATAAAGAAGAAATTAAAATCTAAGAAGAGATATTATGTGAGAGTAAAAGCTTATAAGGTTGTAAATGGCAAGAAAATTTACAGTAAGAACTGGAGTAAATACAAAAAAGTTAAAATCAAATAATCAGTCATAATGGGGTGGCAGAAATGCCACCTCGTTTTTGTCTCGTCTGATGTATAAAATAAGTTCCATCATCCAAACTAGTTAAGAAAACATAGCGAAAAGGAGACAGATTATGGATGAAATAAAGGAATATGGACAGACAGATTTGAATAACAATAGAAGTCATAAAAAGGTACATCTTTTAAGTATTATCGGAGAAATTGAAGGGCACGAAAATGTTGCATCAGGAACAAAAGCTACGAAATATGAGCATGTTCTGCCACAGCTTGCGCAAGTGGAAGATGATGAGGACACAGAGGGACTTTTGATTATACTAAATACCGTGGGAGGGGATGTGGAATGCGGACTGGCTATTGCGGAGATGATAGCAAGTCTCAGCAAACCTACCGTATCTCTTGTGTTGGGCGGAAGTCATTCCATCGGCGTTCCCCTTGCAGTGTCTACCGATTATTCATTCATTGTGGAAACCGGTACAATGGTGATTCATCCGGTAAGAATGAACGGAATGTTTATCGGTGTTCCTCAGACTTACGAATATTTTAAGAAAATACAGGAGCGGATCAATCACTTTGTGGTACATCATTGTGATATTAAAGAAAAGCGGTTTACGGAACTGATGACGGAAACAGAGGTTATGACGAAAGACGTGGGAAGTATTCTGGTAGGAAAACAGGCAGTAGAAGAAGGAATTATTAATGAAATCGGTGGGTTGAAAGAGGCGATGAAAAAGTTATACGACCTGATGGAAAGTAAAAAGTAACATAAATTTTTAATGGATTTTAAAATATTTATAATTATTTGATAAAACACCCGGGATACCTTGAATAAAAGTCTGAAAAATAGTAAAATAAAACAGATTATGGTTTATCAGTCATATGCCAGCGAAAGTACGCAAATCTGGCATCAGGTCCGGCAGGCAGCCGGACTTGAATAAAATCAAACATAGTAACGAGGTGTAAAGTGACCACAGCAAAAAGTAAAAATGGAGGCAAAAAATCAAATAGCAGTGCAAAAAAAGCAGCGCAGACCCGAAAAAAGAACGCAGAGATGGCAAAACGCCGCAAGAAAGTGGTAAAAGAAGTGAATTTGTGGATTTCCGTGGCCGTGGCGTTGTTTCTGTTTTTGAGCAATTTCGGGATTTGCGGTATTGTAGGAAATGCGCTGAAATCCGTTATGCTTGGATGCTTCGGCTGGATGGGATATGTGTTCCCGGTAATTCTGGCAGTGACGGTGGGGATGATTGCTTATAATGAAATGAATGCTTCCGTTATATCCAAACTGATTGCACTAATTGGATTATTGATAGATTTTTCAATGCTTTTTCATCTGTTCCACTTTGAGGAAAGTGAGTTGGCATTAACTCATTTTTACCGTGAAGGGGCAGAGGGAGTATTCGGAGGTGGAATTGTAGGTGCAGCGTTGGGAAAACTTCTCCATACATTGCTGGGCCTTACGGGCGCATATATTATCGCAATCGTTATTTTCATTATATGCGTGGTTCTTCTTACGGAGAAATCCATTATGTCAGCGATTAAAAATAAGGGACAGAATGCATATGAATCGGCAAGAGAGGATTCCAAAGTCAGAAAAGAAGCAAATGCAGCAGAAAGACAGAGAAAACGTGAAGAGTGGGAAAAACGCCGGGAATTGCAGAGAGAGCAGACGAAGCGGAAGGCTGTAGGCGTGGATTTCGAACAGTCATCCTTGGAAGGAATGCAGGATACGGAAACGTTGTCATATGATGACAATAATCAGAACGTTCACGAGATACATATCGAAGGAATTGACGATTTCACATCCGACATTACAGAACAGGATGACACAATATATATTTATGAAGACAATACTCGTGTAGGTAAAAATCCGAAAACAACCCAGCATGCCGATGTAAAATCCAAAAGCAGTGAGCATGCCGCAGACGGTGAGTTTACACCGAAAGAGCGGGTAACCGTCAGTGAAGAAGCGAAAAAAGCAATGAACCGGAAGCCTTTTTCAGCCGGTGCGGAAGAACTGATGCAGGAGAATTCAGCAGAGGAGCCGGTAAGGAAAGCATCTTCGGAAGGAAAGATTATTGCTCCTGAGAAAAAGAAATTAAAATATAAGAAACCAAGTTACAGTTTATTAAAAGACAGCAGTACCAACTCAGGAAAAATGACCAGGGCAACGCTGATGGAAACGGCAAATAAATTAAAGCAGGTGCTGGCAAACTTCGGTGTAAAAGTAGAAGTAACCAATGTAAGCAAAGGCCCGGCCGTTACAAGATATGAACTTCAGCCGGAACTGGGAACGAAAGTCAGCAGAATTACAGGACTGGCAGATGATATTAAATTAAATATGGCTGCGGCAGATATTCGTATTGAGGCACCAATACCGGGAAAAGCTGCCGTGGGCATAGAGATTCCAAACGAGGGAAGAGATTCTGTCTGTCTGAAAGAACTGTTAATGTCTAAGGAATTAAAGAATCATAAATCCAATCTGGCATTTCCGGTTGGAAAGGATATTGCAGGAAAAGTGGTGGTGGCAGATATCGCAAAAATGCCCCATATGCTGATTGCAGGAACCACAGGTTCCGGTAAATCCGTATTTACCAATTCCATATTAATGAGCATCTTATATCGGACCACACCGGAAGATGTCCGCCTGATTGTTATTGACCCGAAAGTGGTAGAATTTCAGGTATATAACAAAATTCCACATTTGTTGTATGATGTGGTTACAGATCCGAAGAAAGCTGCCGGCATTTTAAACTGGGCGGTGGCAGAGATGACCGCCCGATATAACAAATTTGCAAAGATTGGAGCCAGAGATATTGGAAGTTACAATGAAAGGATAAAAAGTGGTCAGACAGAGGGAGAGGAACCAATGGAGAAAATGCCACAGATACTGATTGTGATTGACGAGCTGGCAGATCTTATGATGGTGGCAGCAAAAGAAGTGGAAGAGGCAATCTGCCGTCTGGCACAGTTAGCCAGAGCAGCAGGAATTCATATGGTTATCGCCACACAGAGACCATCCGTAGATGTTATTACAGGACTTATTAAAGCAAACATTCCTTCCAGAGTGGCGCTGACTGTGGCATCAGGTACGGACTCCAGAACGATAATCGATATGAATGGCGCTGAAAAACTGCTTGGAAACGGTGATATGCTGTTTTATCCGGCAGGTTACGTGAAACCTGTGAGGGTGCAGGGGGCATATGTATCGGATAAAGAAATCTATGAGACAGTGGAATTTATAAAAAATAACAGCGGTGAAGCGGAATATGACGAATCCATTGATGCAAAACTGATTACGGATCAGGAAGCAATGAGCAGTGGAAATGATACCAGAGATCCACTGTTTGCAGAGGCGGGAAGACTTTGTATAGAAAAGCAGAAAGGTTCAACCAGCATGATTCAAAGACAGTTCCGCGTAGGGTTCAACAGGGCTGCCCGCATTATGGAACAGTTGTATGATGCAGGCGTGGTAGGACAGGAAGAGACCAATAAGCCGCGTAAAGTTATTATGAATATGGAAGAGTTTGAATCCTTACTGCAATAAGAGATGTTGAATCCAATGATTTATAGAAATGAGAAACACAAAACAGGAGGAAAAATGATGAAGACAGATATCCAAATCGCACAGGAAGCAGTGATGCTCCCCATTAAGGAAGTAGCAGAAAAAATCGGTTTAATGGAGGATGATATTGAATTATACGGAAAGTATAAAGCAAAAATATCTAACGAGTATTATGACCGCATTAAAGACAATGAGGACGGAAAATTAATCCTTGTCACGGCAATCAATCCCACACCGGCAGGTGAGGGAAAAACAACGGTTACGGTAGGCTTGGGAGAAGCTTTCGGACAGTTAAATAAAAAGGCTGTGATTGCTCTTCGAGAGCCGTCTTTAGGACCATGTTTTGGAATTAAAGGCGGAGCAGCAGGTGGCGGATATGCACAGGTTGTTCCTATGGAAGATTTGAATTTGCATTTCACGGGAGATTTTCATGCCATTACTTCTGCAAACAACCTTTTGGCAGCCATGGTTGACAACTCTATTCAGCAGGGAAATGAATTGAACATTGATCCAAATCAGGTTGTATGGAAGAGATGCGTTGATATCAATGACAGAGTGTTACGAAATATTGTTGTCGGTCTTGGACGTAAAGTAGACGGTGTGGTGCGGGAGGATCATTTTGTAATTACGGTGGCATCGGAAATTATGGCGATTCTCTGTCTGGCAACGGACTATGCAGATTTGAAAGACAGACTTGGAAAAATTATTGTTGCATATACATATGACGGAAAGCCGGTGACGGCAAAGGATGTAAAAGCGGTAGGTTCTATGGCGGTTCTGTTAAAAGATGCCATGAAGCCGAATCTGATTCAGACATTGGAACATACACCGGCGCTGGTTCACGGAGGACCTTTTGCAAACATTGCACATGGATGTAATTCCGTGAAAGCCACAAAAACTGCTCTTAAAATGGCGGATTATGTGATTACGGAGGCCGGTTTTGGTGCGGATCTTGGCGCTGAAAAATTTATGGATATCAAATGCAGAAAGGCAGGATTAAAGCCGGACTGCGTTGTGCTGGTAGCAACTGTACGAGCATTAAAATACAATGGTGGTGTGGCAAAAGAAGATTTGTCGGAAGAAAATGTGGAAGCATTAAAGAAAGGTATCGTAAATCTGGAAAAACATATTGAAAATCTGCAGCAGTTTGGCGTACCGGTAGTTGTGACATTAAATCAGTTTGTCACAGATACGGAAGCAGAATACGAATTTATCAAAAACTTCTGCGAGGAGCGGGGATGCGCCTTTGCTCTGGCAGAAGTTTGGGCAAAAGGTGGAGAAGGCGGTATTGCGCTGGCAGAGAAAGTGATTGAGACAATCGAGACAAAGCCTTCCAACTATGCGCCTCTTTATCCGGATGATATGCCGATTAAAGAAAAGATAGAAACCGTGGCGAAAAAAATCTATGGTGCAGATGGTGTAACATATTCCCTGGAAGCAGAAAAGGCTATCGCAAATATAGAAAAATTAGGATATGGGGATTATCCGGTATGTATGGCAAAAACACAGTATTCCTTATCGGATGATAAAGACAAACTGGGACGCCCGACAGGATTTACAATCAATATCCGGGAAGTATATATTTCAGCAGGAGCAGGATTTATTGTTGCAATTACAGGCAGTATTATGACCATGCCGGGACTTTCAAAGAAACCGGCAGCATTTGGAATTGATTTGACAGATGACGGACAAATTCAGGGATTGTTCTGAATTGGTTTCACTTTGTCCTAATTTTTCCAACGCATGTTTATGTTTACTATAATTTAAAACAATAGGCAGTGTTTCGTTATGAATGCGAGTATAGCTTCAGGTGCGTAAGATTGTCTGAGCGAAGCGAGTTATCGAAAGCACCTGATCATAAGCGACGGAGCATTCATAGAAACACAACATGTTTTCAATTATAGTAAACATAAACAGTGCTTTGAAAAAGTTGTGGTCGAGATATAAAGTATAAAGAGTATCATTAGGAAAGGAAAGAATATGGCAAAGATTATTGACGGCAAAAAAATTTCCACTGAAATTAAACAGGAATTAAAGGAAAAGGTGGCAGCATATAAAGAGCAGGGCATTGAAATTACGCTGGCGGTTGTCAAGGTGGGAAACGATCCGGCTTCGGCAGTGTATGTGCGAAATAAGGAAAAAGCCTGCGAGTATGTGGGAATTAAATCCAGAACACTGGCCCTTCCCGAAGAAACCACTGAGGAAGAATTATTAAATATAGTGGAAGAATTAAATCAGGATAAAACCGTAAACGGCATTTTGGTGCAGTTGCCGCTCCCAAAACATATTGATGAAAGCAAAATTTTACTTGCCATTGACAGCAGAAAAGATGTGGACGGTTTCCATCCGGTCAACGTGGGCAAAATGGTTATCGGAGAGGATACGTTTCTCCCATGTACACCGGCAGGCATTATCGAAATGTTAAAAAGAAGCAATATAGAAATTGCCGGAAAAGAGTGTGTTGTCATTGGCAGAAGCAACATTGTGGGAAAACCGATGTCCATGCTGATGTTAAAAGAAAATGCGACAGTCACCATGACCCATTCAAAAACAAAAGATTTAAAAGAAGTGACAAAGCGCGGAGATATTTTAATCGCGGCAATCGGAAAGGCAAAGTTTGTTACTGCGGAATATGTGAAAGAGGGAGCAGTAGTCATTGATGTAGGAATGGACAGAGACGAAAATGGAAAGTTGTGCGGGGATGTGGATTTTGCATCCGTGGAACCAAAGACTTTGGCAATCACACCGGTTCCCGGAGGTGTAGGGCCGATGACCGTGACCATGCTGTTGGTAAACTGTCTCAGAAGTGTGGAATTAAATAAATAACTTGTTTATAAAAATAGGGTCCGTCGTTTGATGGACCCGTTCGTAATCAAAAGGAGGAGGTTTTCATGAAATTTGCAAATATAATCGTAGATATTTCCCATGAAAAATTGGATCGTCCTTTTGGTTATATTATTCCGGCAGAACTGGAATCTGCCATATCTGTGGGAAGTGCCGTAAAGATTCCCTTTGGGAGAGGAAACCGGATGATAAAAGGGTATGTGATTGAAATTACGGATAAGCCGGGATTTGATATTGCAAAAATGAAAAAAATTGATTCCGTGGTAGAAGACGCCACAACAGTGGAAACCGGATTAATACAGCTTGCGTGGTGGATTAAAGAAAATTATGGTTCCACTATGAATCAGGCATTAAAAACAGTGATACCTGTCAAAGAAACAGTAAAAAATATAGAAAAGAAGACAGTGATTCTTCGGTTAAATGAGAGTGAATTGCAGGAGAAAATCAGACTGTATACAAGAAAAAATGCAAAGGCAAGAGTACGGTTGTTAAAGGAATTAGAAACTTCCAAAAGCCTTTCCAAACAACTGGTGGTAAATAAACTAAATATTTCACCCGGTACATTAAGAACCATGGAACAACTGGGAGATATTGTTATTCGAAGCGATACGGATTACAGAAATCCCATTGTTATAAAACAACAGAAAGAATACGATATTGTTTTAAATCCTCAGCAGAGAGCCGTAGCTGAAGCGATAAAGAAAACAATGACATTTCAAAAAGAAGAAAAACCCAATATCCATCTGATTCATGGAATTACCGGAAGCGGTAAGACGGAAGTTTATATGGATTTGATTGATTACACGATATGTTCAGGGAAATCCGTGATTGTTCTGATTCCTGAAATTGCCCTGACTTATCAGACAGTTATGCGCTTCACCAGAAGATTCGGTGATAAAGTATCAATTATAAATTCCAGATTGTCCAAAGGGGAGCGGTACGATCAGTTTGAAAGGGCAAAGAACGGTAATGTTTCCATCATGATTGGTCCAAGGTCGGCATTGTTTACTCCTTTTAGTAATCTTGGATTAATTGTCATTGACGAAGAACACGAAAGTGCATATAAGAGCGAGACTGTTCCAAAGTACCATGCCGTGGAAGTGGCTATTAAACGTGCAAGAGATGAGGGGGCAGCATTGGTTTTAGGTTCCGCTACCCCGTCCATAGAATCTTATTACAGGGCGAAGACGGGTGTATATCATCTTCACAAACTGGAACAACGTGAAAAAGGTGCGTTGCCGAAGGTGTGGCTGGTGGATTTAAGAGAGGAACTGAAAAAAGAGAACAAATCTGTGTTCAGTGAAAAACTTCAGGAACTGATCAAAGACAGACTGGAAAAAAAACAGCAGACCATGTTGTTTATCAACAGACGGGGATATGCCGGCTTTGTGTCATGCAGAGATTGTGGAGAAGCATTGAAATGTCCTCATTGTGACGTTACCTTAAAACTCCACAGAAATAAAAAACTGATATGTCATTATTGCGGACATACGGAAGATTTACCAAATCTGTGTCCTAAGTGCGGGTCGAAATATTTAGGCGGATTTGGAATCGGAACACAGCAGATAGAAACCGCCATAAAGAAAATGTTTCCACAGGCGAGAGTTCTCAGAATGGATGCGGACACCACATCGAAAAAAGGCGGACATGAAGAAATTTTATCTGCTTTTGCCAACCGGGAGGCGGATATACTGGTGGGAACGCAGATGATTGTAAAAGGACATGATTTTCCGGATGTAACCCTTGTCGGCGCAATTGCGGCAGATATGTCTCTCTATGCATCGGATTACGGTGCGGCGGAAAAGACATTTCAACTGCTATGTCAGGCGGCAGGAAGAGCGGGAAGAAGCAGGCTTCCGGGTGAGGTGGTCATTCAGACTTATGCTCCGGACAATTACAGCATTGTGGCGGCCGCCCATCAGGATTATGAGACGTTTTATGAGGAAGAGATGGCATACAGGAAACTGATGCAGTATCCTCCGGCGTCCAACATGGTTTCCATTCTTTTACAGAGCAAAGAACAGAAAGAACTGATGGAAGGAACAGAAGAATTTGTACAGTTTATCAGACAATATAAAGAAAAGTATTTTAATAATTTATCAGTCATTGGTCCGGCAGACCCACCGGTAGGAAAAATCAATGATGTCTATCGAAAAATCGTTTATTTGAAAAGCGATAACCGGATTCAAATGATCGGTTTAAAAAATTATTTAGAAGATGTAATAAATTGTTCACAAAAATTCAAAAAAATAACTGTACACTATGACTTTAAAGCATAACCGAGTCCACACCGAATATAAAATATCAACAAAAAGCTGCTTGCAGATTTTTGGCAGATATTTTATATTCGAAGGTGGAACATCGAATGATGCTCCACTACAGCGAGAAGAAGCGAAGCGGATTCGAGCTGAGTGTGGACGGTGTACAAGAAAATTCAAAGATTTATATAAAAGAGGAGAACATTATGGCAATTAGAAATATCAGGGAATTAGGAGAGGAATGTCTGAGAAAGGTTTGCAAACCGGTCAAAGATGTCAATCTGAGGACGAAAATATTAATCGGAGATATGTTTGATACCATGTACGAGGCAAACGGCGTAGGACTGGCAGCGCCACAGGTAGGTATTTTAAAAAGAATCTTTGTCATTGACTGCGGAGACGAGGAAGGATACAGCGTTCCTTATGTGTTTATCAATCCGGAAATCATAGACAGAGACGGAAGCCAGGCAGATTATGAAGGCTGTCTCAGCGTGCCGGGAAAATCAGGAATGGTTACCAGACCAAATTGGATAAAAGTAAGAGCCTTTAATGAAAATATGGAAGAATTTGAGATGGAGGCAGAAGGTCTGCTTGCCAGATGTATACTTCACGAAAACGACCATTTGGACGGCGTGGTATATGTGGATAAAGTAGAAGGAAAACTGTACAATAATGAGGAGTTGTACGGAGAGGAAACTCAGGAACAGTAAATTTTTTATTAGTTGGGAGGTAATGGATGAAAGTTGTATTTATGGGGACGCCTGATTTTTCCGTTCCGGCATTGGAAAGGATTGCGGAGAAACATCAGGTGGAAGCTGTAGTGACCCGGCAGGACAGACCGAAGGGAAGAGGACATAAAGTACAGTTTACTCCGGTAAAGGAAAAAGCCTTAGAACTGAATATTCCTGTTTTTCAGCCGGAAAAGGTAAGAAATCCGGAATTTGTGGATATACTAAAACAGATGAATCCGGATGTGATTGTGGTCATTGCTTTTGGCCAGATATTGTCAAAAGAAATACTGGATTTACCAAAGTACGGCTGTATCAATGTTCATGCGTCACTGCTTCCGAAATACAGAGGGGCGGCCCCGATTCAGTGGGCGGTTATTGACGGTCAGGAGAACAGTGGTGTGACCACCATGTATATGGCAGACGGAATTGATACCGGTGATATGATTGACAAAACAGTTGTGAAACTGGATAAAAAAGAAACCGGAGGCAGTCTGTTTGACAAACTGGCTTTGGAAGGTGGAAAACTGATTTTAGAGACATTGGAGAAATTAGAAAATCATACAGCCACACGCACGCCTCAAAATGAAGAAGAGGCAACCCATGCAGGAAAAATCACAAAAGAATTGGGAGAGATTGATTTTCATAAATCAGCAGTAGAAATTGAACGGTTGATTCGTGGTTTGAATCCATGGCCCAGTGCCTTTACCTTTTTAGACGGAAAGGTTTTAAAAATATGGGATGCAGATGTGGTGGACGAAGCGGTGAAGGAAGAACCCGGGACCATCTGCAGTAAAAACAAAAAACTGAAAATTGCTACCGGAGAGGGATATTTGGATATTAAGGAACTGCAGTTGGAAGGAAAGAAGAGAATGGATGTGATTTCTTTCCTGAACGGATATCAGATCAATGACGAAAAACTTGGAAAGTAAAGGAGATAATTATGTTTTATGGTTTTTATTTTGACCCCACATATATACTGGTCATCATTGGCATGATTTTATGTCTGGCGGCTTCAGCCCGTGTAAATTCAACATTTCACAAATATTCAAAAGTGAGAAGTAATTCAGGTATGACAGGAGCACAGGCAGCGGCGAAAATACTGGAATCACAGGGGATTTATGACGTGCGGATTCAGCATATCGGAGGTAATCTGACAGACAATTATAATCCGAAAAATAAGGTACTCAGTTTGTCGGATGCCACTTATGCAAGTACCAGTGTGGCGGCAATTGGCGTGGCGGCTCACGAGTGCGGTCATGCCATGCAGCATCATAAAGGGTATGCGCCTATTTCATTGAGAAATGCGTTGGTCCCGTTTGCAAACTGGGGTGCAAGGCTGTCATGGCTTTTGATTATTATCGGCATTCTGTTCTACGGACAGGGAACAGGTCAGACGATGATTAATATTGGAATTTTTGCTTTTTCCGCAGCCGTGTTATTTCAGATTGTAACACTGCCGGTAGAGTTTAATGCCTCGAACAGAGCCGTGAGAGTTTTGGAGACCACAGGAATTTTTGGAAATACGGAATTAAAATATACAAAAAAAGTGCTGGGAGCAGCAGCGCTTACTTATGTAGCGGCAGCGGCATCTTCCATACTGCAATTGCTGAGACTGATTATACTGTTTGGAGGAAGACGGGATGACTAGTGGCAAACCACAGGTCAATTTAAGAAATATGGTTCTTTCCATGCTGATGGAAGTGGAGAACGGAGAGAAAAGCCATATTGTCTTAAAACAATATCTGGATCAATATTCTTTTTTGGATAAACAGCAGAGAGCCTTTGCTACAGTATTGTTTCGGGGAAGTATTGAAAGAAAACTGGAACTGGAATACATCATAAATCAGTTTTCCAAGACACCTGTATCAAAGATGAAAGCAGTTGTGAAATGGATTTTGGTGATGTCTGTGTATCAGTTGAAATATATGGATTCCGTACCGGATTCTGCGGTCTGCAACGAGGCGGTTAAGATTACGGGAAAACGGAAACTGACCGGACTAAAAGGCTTTGTAAATGGTGTTTTAAGAAATATTGCAAGGAACATAGGAAATATAAAATATCCGAAGGATAAAGAGGAGGCGATTTCCGTAAAATATTCAGTTCCTGTATGGCTGATTCAGATGTGGAAGGAACAGTACGGGGCGGAAAAGACGGAAACCATGCTGAAACATTTGTATACACCGAAAGTCATCACGGTAAGGTGTGACACAAGTAAAGCAGAGGTTTCGGACATCATACAAAATTTAAAAAATTGCGGAGTGGAAGTACAGCAGTCGGATTTATATGAAAAAGCTTTATATCTGAAAGGATATGACAGTCTGGAACAACTGGACGCATTTAAAAAAGGACTGATTACGGTTCAGGATGAAAGTTCCATGCTGGCAGGGCTGGCAAGCGGTGTAAAACCGGGGGATTATGTCATTGATGTGTGTGCCGCTCCGGGAGGTAAAAGCTTACATATCAGTGAATTAATGCATCATACCGGTCAGGTGGATGCCAGGGATTTAACCGAATACAAAATCGGGCTTATTCAGGAAAACATAAAAAGAATAGGTGTGAACAACGTAAAAACAACAGTGATGGATGCCACCCGATTAGACGAAACATCCATTGGAAAAGCAGATGTAGTTATTGCAGATTTACCTTGTTCCGGTCTGGGTGTGATTGGAAATAAAAGTGATATTAAATACAATGTGTCAAAAGAACAGATAATGCAACTGGTGGCGCTGCAGAGGAAAATTTTATCGGTAGTCAGCCGGTACGTGAAACCGGGAGGTACGTTGGTATATAGTACCTGCACAGTGAACAGACTGGAAAATGATGAGAATGTAAAATGGATAGAAGAACATCTTCCGTTCCGGCGAAAAGACTTCGGAAGCGCCATGCCGGAAAAATTAAAATCAGAAAATGGCTGTCTTCAGATTTTTATCGGGGATTATGGAATGGACGGTTTTTTTATTTCCACGTTCGAAAAAATAAAAGGATAAGGATATGGGCGAAAAGCGGGATATAAAATCTTACAGTTTAATAGAATTGAAAGAACAGATGGAAAACATGGGCGAGAAAGCCTTTCGGGCAAAACAGATATTTCAGTGGCTTCACAAAGAAAAAGTGGAGCGTTTTGAAGAAATGACCAATCTTTCCAAATCGTTGAGACAGAAACTGAACGAAAACTATGAAATACGGACTGTGAAACCGGTGGACATATTGATTTCCAAAGTAGACGGCACAAGAAAATACCTGTTTGAAATCCAGGGCGGTTCCATTATTGAAAGTGTACTGATGAAGTATCATCACGGAAATTCCGTCTGCATTTCCACCCAGTCCGGCTGTAGAATGGGATGCAGATTCTGCGCCTCTACATTGCATGGACTGGAAAAAAATCTGACAGCCTCGGAACTTCTCTCACAGATTTATGTAATAGAGAAAAATATCGGCGAGAAGGTGTCCAATGTGGTTTTAATGGGAAGTGGGGAACCTTTGGATAATTTCGGGAACGTGGTCCGGTTCATCCGGTTGATTTCTGATGAGAACGGGGCAAATCTAAGTCAGCGGAATATTACACTGTCTACCTGTGGGATTGTGCCTAAAATAGAGGAACTGGCAGATATGCATTTTCAGATTACACTGGCAATATCCCTTCATGCGTCCGATGATGAGACGAGAAAAAGCCTGATGCCGATTGCGTATCAATATTCTATTCGTGAAGTGTTAGATGCCTGTAGAGCGTATTTTTCAAAGACAGGCAGACGGATTACTTTTGAATACAGTCTGGTGGCAGGAGAGAACGACACGGTGGAAGAGGCAGACAGATTGGCGGCGCTTATAAAAGACATAAACTGCCATGTGAATCTAATACCGGTCAACCCGATCAAAGAGAGAGATTATGTCCAGTCCGGGAAAAAAGCAGTTGAGCAGTTTAAATCAAGACTTGAAAAAAACAAATTAAATGTTACTATAAGAAGAGAAATGGGCAGAGATATCAATGGAGCCTGTGGACAACTGAGAAATGAAGCAATGAAAAGAAGAAAGGAGATAACAGATGTCTAAACAGAGGATAAAGGCTTTTGGCAAAACAGATGTAGGACTTATGAGAACCATCAATCAGGACAGCATCTTTTTGTCTTCAGAGCCGATTGGTAAACTCCCGAACCTTTTTATTGTGGCTGACGGCATGGGTGGTCACAAAGCGGGGGATGTGGCATCCAGGGCAGCAATAGAAAAATTTGTAAAATATGCGTGTGCAACACATATGTCAGATCCTGCAAATATATTGGACGCAGGTATTATTTCTATTAATAAAGAAATCTATGATATGGCCATATCAAATAAAGATTACAGCGGAATGGGCACCACTTTTGTAGCATGTACTCTTGTGGATAATCATGTTTATATATCCAATGTAGGAGACAGCAGATTATATTTAATCGGAAGGGATATCAGACAGATTACAAGAGATCATTCGCTGGTTGAGGATATGGTCAGAATGGGAATGATTGAAAAAGAAGAAGCAAAAACACATTATAAGAAGAATGTTATCACGAAAGCAATCGGCGTTGCAGAGGACAGAACTGCCACACCGGATATTTTCGAAATAGAGATTTCCGCAGGTGAAAAACTGCTGTTATGCTCAGACGGACTTACGAACATGGTAGATGATTACGAGATAAAAAGAATCGTTCATAAAAACGAAAGAATCGAAGATGCGGTAAGAGTACTTATTGATCAGGCAAATGAAAATGGTGGAAAAGACAACATATCAGCAATTTTGATACAACCTGAAATAAGCGAGGAGTAAAACTATGTTAGAAAAAGGGAATTTTATCAATAATCGTTATGAAATAATCGGCAGAGTGGGCGCCGGCGGCATGTCAGATGTCTATAAGGCAAAGGACCATAAGTTAAACAGAAATGTAGCCATTAAGGTTTTAAAGAAGGAATACAGCAAAGATAAAAATTTTGTCTCAAAATTCAGAGTGGAAGCGCAGTCTGCGGCAAGTCTCATACATCCGAATATTGTAAATGTATATGATGTCGGGGAAGATGACGGGCTGTACTACATAGTGATGGAACTGATTGAGGGGATTACGTTAAAGCACTATATAGAGAAAAAAGGAAAACTTTCCTATCGTGAGACTATCAGTATTGCTATTCAGATTGCCAATGGTATCGAGTGCGCCCACAATAATCAGATTGTTCACCGGGATATTAAGCCTCAGAACATTATGATTTCCAGAGAGGGAAAAGTTAAAGTTACGGATTTCGGTATTGCAAGGGCGGCTTCGGCAAATACCATTAATGGAAATGCCATGGGTTCCGTTCATTATATTTCACCGGAACAGGCAGGGGGAAAATATGTAGATGAAAAGAGCGATATTTACTCCTTAGGTATTACTATGTTTGAAATGCTTACAGGTACTGTGCCTTTTGACGGAGAATCCACGGTAACGATTGCATTAAAGCATATTCAGAGCAATGTTCCTAATGTAAAGGAATATGTGGATGATACACCTGTCAGTTTAGAAAAAATCGTATTAAAATGTACACAGAATAAAGTGGAGAAACGCTATCCAAAGATTTCTCTGCTAATTGCTGACTTAAAGAGGGCTTTATCAGAACCGGATGTGGATTTTGTGCAGTTAGACACATCTGATACGGGTGGTTCTACAATTATGATAACGGATGAGGAAATTAATCATATTCGAAATAAAGCGGGAGAAGAAGAGCGTAAGGAGATTGATTTCGAGCAGGAGGATCCGGATGATATTGACGCATTAAGTCCCAAAATGGACCGGTTAGTGACCATAGGCGGTGTTATTGTAGGAATTGCGGCACTGGTTATTGCGGCTGTCCTTTTGACATGGACATTAAGCGGCAATAATATAAAACTGCCAAGAGACACTGATATGGGAGAAGTGGAAACGGTTGCTGAGGATAAGGCGGTTGTTCCTAATGTGATCGGAAGAACCTCTGATGAAGCGGAAAGTATGTTAAATGAAAATCATTTGGGATTTGAATATGATTCCAATTATGTAAATAGCGATATATATCCAGAAGATACCATCGTCAGCCAGTCTGTTGATGCAGGAACTGTGGTAGACAGAAATGAGACGGTAAAACTTGTGGTAAGTAAGGGTCCGAAAAGACTGACAGTTCCTTCCGAGATTATCAATTCGGATTTAGATACGGTTATGGAAGAACTGGATAAGCTGGGAGTGAAAACAGAGGTTACCTATGAATACAGTGAAAAAGAGGTAGGTACGGTGATTTCCTGTTCTCCGGCAGAGCGGGCTTCTATTTCAAAAACAGATACAATTCATTTAAAAGTCAGCCGGGGAACAAATAAAACAGGCGAATCTATTGCCACAGTTCCGAATGTGGTAAACTATGAGCAGGGGAAAGCTCAGGAGAAAATTTCAGCGGCAGGCTTCAGTGTCGGCACGGTTAAAGAAATATACAGTGATGATGTGGAAAAAGGAAAAGTCATCAGACAGTTAATTAAGGGAGGAAGTTCCGCTCCGGCAGGCACCTCTATTGGTATTGTTGTCAGCAAGGGTCCGGAAGACGGCGAAAAATATCAGGGAACATACACCTTTTCTCTTGAAAATTTAATTGATGCAGAAGGAAATCCGATAACAGAAGGTGTTGTTTCGGTGGCATTAAATGATGTGCTTCAGAAGGTTGATCCGAAATATGCGGACGTTTCCATGTGGAAGGGAGACTATACTATGAACCTTGAAGGAGACAAGGAAGGAAAGGCCACAATCGAATTGTTTGTCGATGGAAAAAGCGTAATTAAAGATACAGTGAAGTTAAAATAATATAAAAGCCACCCGAAAGGGTGGGCTTTTATGGATTTAGACATAGAGCGAGGGTAGTACGATTAGAAAACAGGGAAAAATAATCAAAGGAATTGCGGGATTTTATTATGTTCTGGCAGAAGAAAATTTATATGAATGTAAGGCAAAAGGGATTTTCAGAAATAAAAATATGAAACCTCTGGTGGGAGATAATGTAATCATAGATATTATCGATGAAGTTGAAAAAACAGGAAATATCATACAGATTGATGAAAGAAAAAATGAATTAATCAGACCTGTTGTATCTAATATAGATCAGGCGATGCTGGTGTTTGCGCTGAAATATCCAAATCCCAATCTGAATTTATTAGATAAATTTTTAGTGATGATGGAATTTCAGAATATCAGAACAATCCTCTGCTTTAACAAAAAAGATATTGCAGATGAAACAAATATGAAAGAGCTAAAAGAAATCTATCAGAATGCCGGATATGAGGTGGTGTTTGCCAGTGCAACGGAGAAAGAGGGAATGGAGACGGTAAAGAAACTGTTGAAAAATAAGACGACGGTTTTGGCAGGCCCTTCCGGTGTGGGAAAATCTTCCATTCTGAATGCGTTGACAAAAGACGGTATGATGGAAACCGGAAGTGTCAGTGGAAAAATTGGCAGAGGGAAACATACAACACGACATTCCCAACTGTTTGAAATAGAGAATCATACTTTTGTTTTTGATACTCCGGGGTTCAGTTCCCTGTTTGTGCCGGGAATGAGTAAAGAAAAACTGGAGGACTGTTTTCCGGAGTTTGATAGTTATAAAGCTCAGTGCAGATTTATTGGCTGTGCGCATATAAACGAGCCGGATTGCGCAGTGAAAGAAGCATTCCATGAGGGAAAAATTCCGGTAAGCAGATATGAAAATTATAAAATGATGTATCAGGAATTAAAAGAAAAGGAGAAACGATATGATTAAATTGTCACCGTCCATATTATCAGCAGATTTTGCAAATTTAGGTGCGGATGTAAAAAGGATTGATACAGCCGGATGTGACTGGATTCATATAGATGTGATGGACGGTATGTTTGTACCGAACATTTCATTTGGCATGCCTGTCATCAAGGCAATCAGAAGCTATACAGACAAGTTTTTTGATGTTCATCTGATGATAGAAGAACCGATTAGGTTTGTAAAAGAATTTCAGGCAGCCGGAGCAGAAATGCTGACAGTACATGTGGAGGCTTGTGAGAATGTAAAAGAAACAATGGATGCCATCCATGCACATGGAATGAAAGCAGGGCTTGCCTGCAATCCCGAAACTGCTGTGGAAAAGGTACTCCCTTATATAGAAGATGTGGAGATGATACTTATTATGACTGTGCATCCGGGATTTGGGGGTCAGTCCTATATTGCTGACTGTACTGAGAAAGTTCGTGCCGTGCGCAAAGCGGCAGATGAAAAAGGACTGGATCTAATGATTCAGGTAGATGGCGGAATCACACTGGAGAATGTGTCTGTTCCTATCGAAGCGGGAGCAGATGTGATTGTGGCAGGCTCTGCTGTGTACCGGGGAGATGTGGAGGAAAATGTGAAAGCATTTAAGAAGTTTTAGAGCCATGCCCATTCGGTGCATACTGCGTATGCACACTCATGTACGGCGTTCGCCGTATTAAAATAAAAAAGAAACAGACCACTTACAAAAATGAA
>CAJFUA010000006.1 GCA_904420085.1 uncultured Eubacterium sp.
TATGAAACAGCTTCCGGAGTATGAAGAAGAGTTAAAACAACTGGCAAAGGAACAACATAAAATGATGGCAGCATAAGAAAAAAAGAAGCCTAAAGGTAATTTACACACAAAAAAGGACTTGACCTTAAATAGCCAAATGCATATGTAAATTTTTATGATAATGTGGAACAGAGTGTTAAAAAAACATTGAAAAATTTAAAATATAAAGCTTTTTATATGTAAAGTAAAAAGAGGACAGAGAACTTTAACAGTTCTCTTTTTTTATATAGAAAATTCAGAGGAATTTCATATATAATAAAATGTTCTGATCTGAAAAATAACTATCGTTTACGTAAAAATACCTATCGTTCAGGCAAAACGGGTTTACAAAAATAGTCAGTAGGTTATTCTATCCTTGTCCGGACAATACATAAGTATATACGGAAAGGATTATGTGTTGATTAGCAGTTTTTGGCGCTTTATGTTAAGCTGGTTTTAGTCTTGTATAAAGCAGAAGATACCCATGCTTCTTTCTTCCGTAAGCTCAAATTATTTGCTATAATATAGTTAAATTAAGTTGAACTTACGGAGGAAAATGATGGGGGCTATTACATATGTTCTAACAGATGTTTTGCAGTTACTCAAAATAGTATTACTATGCAACTGTATATTTATGTTGCAGAGAAAGAGAAAAGTAAGCAACGTTATTGTTTGCTTTCTCTCAATGTTGGTAGTTTCTTTTATTTTATATTCATGTGTAAGTGAGGCAGTGGTGTTTGTTGTATATATTGTGGCATTGTGTGTATTTTTATGCTTCCTGTATGATGAAAAGAAACATCAATTAGTATTTGTAGGTATATGGATATACTTTTTTGTGGCTATGTTAGATTGGATGTTTATTCAATTGTTCTATATGCTATTTATTGAGTTGAATTACTCAAATGTATATTTAGTAGAATTATTAGCATCAATATTCTCGTTGATTTTAGTATCTATTGCAGGAAAAATCTATAAAAATAAATACAATGTTGGTATTAAAAGTATTGGAACTGTGAAGTTATTATTGTTTTCCATTCTTGCAGGAGTTGATGCTTTTGTTGTTACCGGATTGGCAACTATTTTAATTAATGACTACGAAGGAAATCATAAAGGTATATTTTTTGTTCTATTTTTCATAACCATTATAGGAATTGTAATTCAGTTATCTTCCGTTATTTTATTAATTATCTCCCGGGATACATATAAAGAAAAAGATAAGATTACGCAAAAATATTTAAATGAGCAGATTAAACATTACAAATATTTAGAACAGCGTGAGCAGGATACGAAAAAGTTCCGGCATGATATTAAAAGTCATATGCAGGTACTGTCAACCATGGCAAAAGAGAAAAAGTATTCTGATTTTGACAAATATATGGACGAAATCAATGTACGGATAAATAATTTTGGCAATCATATTACAGTAAATAACGGTATTGTGGATGCTATTATTAACAAATACTATTCAGAGGCGGTAAGAAAAGGAATCCATGTCGAGGTGACGGGAATGTTTCCGAATATCTGCCATGTCAATGCATATGATTTGTGCACAATATTTTCAAATGTTTTAAGTAATGCCATTGAAGCCGCAGAGAAATCGGCCGAAAAGAAAATTACACTGGTATGCAGATATACAGATACCAATATTGTAGTGATTACAAAAAATACGTTTAAAGATGAGGGACAGTTTGCCCACAGCAAAATTGTCTCAACGAAAAAGGATATAGAATACCATGGGTTTGGTATAGAGAATATAAAAGAAGCGGTGGAGCGCAATAACGGGATGCTGGATATTGATATACAGCACTCGAACTTCTCTATAACAATTATGCTTGGGAATGAGGAGAAAGAGAATGAAAATTGCAGTAGTAGACGATATGGAGATGTATCGCAATAGAGCAAGAGATTACATTATGCAGTATTATAACAAGGACACAGGTGTGCAGATAGATTGTTTTCAAAGCGGAGAGGATTATCTGACCAGCGAAACCATATATGATATTTCGTTTATTGACATAGAGATGAGCGGAATGGATGGTTTTGAAACTATTAAAAAGGCGAGAAGTAAATACCCGGAAGGTGTGTACATGATTCTCACTACACATACGGAGATGTGTGACAAAGGATATCTGGTAAACGCATACCGATATATTAACAAGGAAAAGATGGAAGAGATGATATATGAGGGGTTATCATCGGCAGAAATTCTTCTGGGGAGAAATGAGAAAATCAAACTGAATATTATCGGACAGGGTATCCGGGAGATTGTATTAAAAGATATTATTTATGTGGAGAGTGTGAACCATAGTATCGTTATCCATACGAAACATGGTGATAGACGGTGCAGCAGTAGCATGCGGGAATTAGAGCAGGAACTGTGTGATAAATGGTTTTTCAGATGTCACAAATCTTTTATTGTCAATTTAGATGAGGTAGAAAGTTTTAAAAATCTGATTGCTTATATGAGAGACAGAAGCAATGTGGATATTGCACAAAGAAAATTATGGGAGTTTAGGAGAGTATACTTAAAAAGAATCTACGACTGCGGAAATGCATAAATATTATAATTGTGCGAAATGTTTTACTATCGTTTGTGCAGAAATAACTATCGTTCACGTAAATGATATTGACGAATCAAACAAAATGGATTACGTTATGCGAGGATAGTCTTTAAGCAGGCTGTTCAGTAGGAATGGAATTTCCTCCATATCATAAGGTATGGAGGCAGTGAAAGCATCAGTCGATTCCGGCTGGTGCTTTTGTTGTGGAAAAAGCCCGGCAATCGAGGATTTTGCATATTTTCATAAGATATTGTATGATAAAAAGAAAACACGGGAGGAACAATGATAAATACAACCCTTTGTTATATAGAAAAAGATAACCGGTATCTGATGCTTCACAGGACCAAAAAAGAGAATGATTTAAATGAAGGAAAATGGATTGGTGTGGGAGGAAAATTTGAGAAAAATGAGACTCCTGAAGAATGTTTGTTGCGGGAGGTAAAGGAGGAAACAGGACTTACACTGACAAAATACAGATTGCGGGCAGTGATTACCTTTATATCCAATCAGTGGGAGACAGAGTATATGTATCTGTTTACAGCCAATGAATTTACAGGAGAAGTGACCGAATGCAGCGAAGGAGTGTTGGAATGGGTAAATAAAGAGGAGGTAATGAAATTGAATCTTTGGCAGGGAGACCGGATATTTTTAAAAAAGATAATGAAAGAGGACAATTTCTTTACCTTAAAAGTAGTGTATGAAGGGGAACAACTGGTCGAAAGTGTCGTCGAAGATTATTGACAAGAAATTTTAAAAAGAAAAAGGCGGAGAATTACTCTCCGCTTTCTCCTCCGGGACCATCTTTTCTCGGACGGGATGATTCCGGTAAGGGCTCTACATTATAATCTGTTTTGTCAGAAAACTTATCTTGAGGTAAATCTACTTTAGGGATATTTCCATCGTCATATGCGTTTGTTGATTTTTTCTTTTTACTCATGTGCTGCACCATCCTTTCAAACATAGAATATCCAAATCTTTTGAAAATATGTATGTGAGCATTATCACATGTAAAAGGCAGGATTGTAAAGTGGTCTGTGATTGTGCTATACTGAATGGCAGGAATACATATTAGAAATCGGAGACAAAATGGACAACACAAGATTAGAAAAACAGATGTGCTTTTGTGAAGAAATCGACAGAGAAAAGCTGATAGTGAGACAGAATTATTTAACCGACGGAAGCCGGAAAGAAAATGATGCAGAACATGCATGGCACATGGCAGTTATGACTTTATTATTAAGCGAATATGCAAACGAAGAGATTGACGTGCTAAAAACAGTGAGCATGCTGTTAATTCATGATCTGGTAGAAATTGATGCGGGGGATACCTTTGCCTATGATGAGGAGGCAAAAAAGACACAGAAACAGCGTGAACAAAAGGCGGCAGACAGAATTTTTAACCTGCTTCCAAAAGACCAGTCGGCAAAATTCCGAAAACTTTGGGATGAATTTGAGGAATGTAAAACACCAGAGGCAAAATTTGCCCGTACTATGGATAACATACAGCCGGCAATGTTGAATGCTGCGTCAAAGGGAAAATCATGGAAAGAAAAAGGAGTATGTCTGAGTCAGATATTAGAACGCAACAAAAACACGGCAGAAGGTTCAAAGGAACTGTGGAATTACTCTTACAATCATTTTATAGGCCCTAATGCAGAAAAAGGAAACATTCAAAAAGATATAGTGTACAAAGCAAATCAATAAAGTCAGTTTATATAAGGATGTGGAAATATCGTCTGAAGGAAAGTCAGAACCCACATCCATTTGTATTTCATTATATATTTCTGAAAATGTAAAGACAGAGCCTGTAAAAGAACAATAGGAGGAATCATGAAATTAGAGTTGTTTCAAACCATATATGAAAATAATATTATCAGTAAAACAAAAGATATTTTTGAGTTTCAACCGGATGAGGGGAGAGAGAATCAGATCATTAATTTATACCCGGAAATTGAATATCAGGCCATTGAAGGATTTGGCGGCGCCGTTACGGAGGCGGTAGGACAGGTGTATTCACTGATGAATGAAAAGCAGAGGCAGGAAATGATACATGAGTATTTTGGAAAAGAAATCATGAAATATTGCATGGTTCGTATTCCTATAGACAGTTGTGACTTCTCCGTTTCTCATTACGAAGCAGATTCTGATGAAAAGGATGAGAAACTGGAGAATTTTTCTTTTTTGCGGGTTGAAAAATCCATTCTGCCCGTGTTGGATGCAGCTGAAAAAGAACATGGGAAAAGGATTCCCATTATGCTTTCTCCATGGAGCCCCCCTTCTTTTATGAAAACCAATCAAAAGAGAAACCAAGGGGGAAAACTGAAGGAAAAATATGCCGGAAGATGGGCGGAATACATTTGCCGATACATAGAGGAATTTAGAAACCGGGGCTATCTGGTGGCCATGCTCACCATGCAGAATGAGCCGAAAGCGGTACAGCCGTGGGATTCCTGTGTATATACGCCAACGGAACAGAAAGTGTTTCTGAAAGAGTATCTTTATCCGGCCCTGAAAGAACATAACCTGACGGATATAGAAATCTATTTGTGGGACCATAATAAGGAGAGAGCATATGAATGGGTAAAAGAGATGCTGGATGATGAGATTAGGGATATGGTAGCCGGGGTGGCTGTTCACTGGTACAGCGGTGATCATTTTGAGGCAGTCAGAATTTTGAAAGAACAGTATCCATGGCTGAAAATATTAACCTCTGAGGCATGTATCGAGTATACGAAATTCAGTAATGTGACAACTTTGAGGAATGCACAGAAATATGCCCATGACCTGATTGGAAATATCAATCAGGGAATGAATGGATTTTTGGACTGGAATATTCTGCTGAATGAAGAGGGAGGACCCAATCATGCGGGGAATCATTGCGAAGCCCCGTTTATGTTTGACAGACAGAGAAGAGAACTATCCAAAAAAGAAAGTCTTCATTATTTATGGCATTTTTCTCATTTTATAGAACCGGGAGCAAAACGCATAGGACTCAGCACATATTGTCAGGACGTGGAAGCCACGGCATTTAAAAAAGACAGTAAAGTCATTCTTATATTATTGAACCGCACCGATAAAGATATTCCTGTTTATGTGAGGATGCATCACAAAAATGTTTTAGTCAATGTAAAGGCTCAGTCTATTATGAGTGGTGTGATTACAAGAATCAAAAAAGGGTAGTTTATATTTTTTTAAGAATGTAGTATGCTTTACTCGTAAAAAATGAAAAGAAAAAGAGGAAGAGACATGGAACGAAATAAGAGAAGAATATCGGATTCTATGGTGGAGCAGGTTTATCAGGTAAGACCGGAACACCTCAATGGTGCAGGAAGACTGTTTGGCGGGAAACTGATGGAGTGGATTGATGAAATTGCCGGACTGGTGGCAATGAGACACTCCCGTTCAAAAGTGGTTACAGCTTCCGTTGATAATTTAATATTTATCCGGGGCGCCTATCAAAATGATTTACTTGTGTTGATTGGTAAAGTGGTTTATGTAGGAAATACTTCCATGGAAATCCGTGTGGATACGTATATTGAAGATTTGGAAGGAATGCGCAGACCGATTAACCGGGCATATCTGACATTGGTTGCCATGGATGACAATGGAATGCCAAGACAGATACCGGGAATCATATTGGAAAACGAAAATGATAAGGCAGAATGGGAAGCAGGAAAGAAACGAAAAGAATTTCGGATGCAGCGAAAAAGAGAAGGATTTTAGAAGGAAGGTACAAAATGAAATTTGTTGTGGTCAAGCGTTTTTGTAACACTTATGGCTAAAAAATATCGATTTATGCAATTCGAGCTTGATATGGTGTTTGATACCCA
>CAJFUA010000007.1 GCA_904420085.1 uncultured Eubacterium sp.
TACCTACATTCTAACAGCTTAAGCAACAAGATGGATAATTCCTTACTGGCTGTAAGGGATATTAACCATAAATATATTGTAGTAGATAGAGGGAGGTGTAGCATCGTGAGCGTATTAAGAATTTTGACAGTCGTTTTTATGATCGTTAGTTTTATTATTACAGTAGTTATCTTACTTCAGGAAGGAAAACAGGCCGGACTTACAGGAGCAATCAGTGGAGCGGCCGAGTCATATTGGGGAAAGAACAAAGGACGTTCTATGGAAGGTAAGTTAGAGAAGATTACTAAGATTTGCATTGTATTATTCTTCGTAATTTCCATCGTGCTCAATATGGAATTTATTAATTATTAAGATTGATAAAAATACTGACTGATGAAGGTGTAGATTTCTACACCTTTTTTCTTTGCAAAAGCCCGCAGGCGATATTGGATTTACACAAAATTTTCAAAGTTATTTGGAGCCCATGGAATTTTTAAATCAACATTCGGATGAGTGAACCTTTTTTGGATACACTGATACCATGATAAGAGCAGGTGATGAAATGAATTTAATCAATGAAAAAAAGAAAATTATATTAGAAATTATGCAGGATAAACATTATGTACCTATGAAATTTAAGGAACTGGCAGTTGTTTTGAATGTGAAAAAAGAAGACAGAAAACTGTTAGATGAGGTGCTGACCGAACTGGTCAGTGAAGGTCAGATTATGCTCTCTAAAAGGGGTAAGTACAGCATTCCGAAAGAACAGTATGTAAAAGGACTTTTTATCAGCAATGAAAAAGGATTCGGCTTTGTGGAAGTGGAAGATGAGGAAGAGGATTATTTTATTCCGGAATCAGGCGTCAATGGCGCTTTTCACCATGATATGGTATTGATTGCAGTAGAACCGGTGCAGACCGGAAAAAGGAAAGAAGGAAAAGTTATTCAGATATTATCTCATGAAATCCGCGAAGTGGTAGGATATTTTCAGAAAAACAAAGGGTTTGGATATGTACTGCCGGATAATCAGAGAATTACCAGTGATATTTATGTGGCAGGGAAAGATACCATGGGAGCAGTGCAGGGGCATAAAGTGGTTGTAAAGCTTACAGATTATGGCACGCTTAGGAGAAAACCGGAAGGAGTCATTACGGAAATTTTAGGCCATGCAAATGATCCGGGCGTGGATATTATGTCCATTGTAAAAAGTTATGAGATACCATCCCGGTTTCCGGAAGAAGTCATGGAACAGGCGGTGGCGATTCCGACAGAAGTGCCGGAGGAGGACAAAGCGGGACGGATGGATATCCGAGACTGGCAGACAGTGACCATTGACGGAGAAGATGCGAAGGATTTGGATGATGCTATTACATTGACCAAGGAAGACGGAATCTACACATTAGGTGTGCATATTGCGGACGTGTCTCATTACGTTACGGAAGGTTCTCCCATAGATAAAGAGGCTGTGAAACGTGGTACAAGTGTGTATCTGGTGGACCGGGTAATTCCGATGATTCCGCATAAATTATCAAACGGTATCTGTTCTTTAAACCAGGGCGAGGACAGACTGGCGCTCAGTTGTATTATGAAAATCAATGAGAAAGGCGTGATTATCGACCATCAGGTGGCAGAGACCTTAATCAATGTAGACAGAAGAATGACATATACTGCGGTAAATGATATTGTCACGAAGAAAGATAAAGAGACCATGAATGCGTATCAGGATTTTGTGGACATGTTTTTTGTGATGGCAGAACTTTCAAATATACTGCGGAAAAAGCGGTATGGAAGAGGGGCAATCGACTTTGATTTTCCGGAATGTAAAATAAAGCTGGACGAGAAAGGTTATCCCAAATCCATCGAGCCATATGATAGAAATGCAGCCACAAAAATCATTGAAGACTTTATGCTGGCAGCCAATGAGACTATTGCTGAGTATTATTTTTGGCAGCAGGTTCCTTTTGTTTATCGGAATCACGAAAAACCGGACAGCGACAGAATGAAAGCGTTGGCTGCGTTTATTACAAACATGGGATATTCGTTGAAGGTCACAGGAGATGAGGTGCATCCGAAAGAAATTCAAAAGCTGTTAGGGAAGATAGAAGGAACGCCGGAAGAGGCAATGATCAGCCGGGTTACCCTTCGCTCCATGAAACGGGCAGAGTATACACCGGAATGTATGGGTCATTTTGGTCTGGCGGCAAAATATTATACGCATTTTACTTCCCCGATCAGGCGTTATCCAGATTTGCAGATACACCGCATTATCAAGGAATGTCTTGCAGGGAAAATGTCAGAAAAACGTGCGGAGCATTTCCGGAGCATACTTCCACAGATAACAAAGGATTGCAGTACTTTCGAGAGAAGGGCGGATGATGCAGAGCGTGATACGGAAAAATTAAAAAAGGCAGAATATATGCGAAGTCAGATAGGAGAGGAATTTGTAGGCATTATATCGGGAGTAACCAACTTTGGCATTTATGTAGAACTTCCCAATACGGTGGAAGGTCTTGTTCATGTGTCAAATATGACGGATGACCATTATATCTATGATGAGGCCACATATTCCATGACCGGCGAACGCACGAAAAAAACTTACAAATTAGGACAACCGGTAAAAATAAGAGTGGAAAGTGCAGATAAGCTGACTAGAACTATTGATTTTTCTATGATACAATGCAGGTAGGCATGAGCCATGCACAAGGTAAAAATCATATTTTGTCGAAAGCTTGCTTTCGTAAGAAATAATGATTTTTATCCTGTATAGGGCGAAGCCCGTGACCGAGAAGAAGCGAAGCGGAATCGAGGTGCATGGCGAAGAAAAAGTGAGCCAAGGCGAGAAGAAGCGAAGCGGAATCGAGGTGCATGGCGAAGAAGAAGGCAGCCAAGCCGAGAAGAAGCGAAGCGGAATCGAGGTGCATGGCGAAGAAAGGAGCCAAGGCGAGAAGAAGCGAAGCGGAATCGAGATGCATGGCGGAAAGGAAGGAAAGATTATGGCTTCAGAAAAATTGATTGCCAGTAATAAAAAGGCGAGACATGATTATTTTATAGAAGATACTTATGAAGCGGGGATTGTACTGCATGGCACGGAAGTCAAATCTCTTCGGGCAGGACATTGCAGCATCAAAGAAGCATTTGTCAGAATAGACAATGGAGAAGTCATCATTTATGGAATGCATATCAATCCTTATGAGAAAGGAAATATTTTCAACAAAGATCCATTGAGACCCAAGAAATTAATGCTTCATAAATATGAAATCAACAGACTGATTGGAAAGTTAAATGAAAAGGGATTAACGCTGGTTCCTCTTAGAGTATATTTTAAAGGCAGTCTTGTGAAAGTGGAAATCGGACTTGCAAGAGGTAAGAAATTGTACGATAAGCGGGAAGATATCAGAAAGCGTGATTTGAAACGTGAGCATGAAAGAGACTATAAAATTCAAATGAGATAATCAATCATGAAAATAAAACCAATGAGAGGGAGGAAAGCAGAATGTACACAGAATCATTAGTAAAATTAGGAAAGGTTCGCTCAGAAATCAGGGAACTTTTCGAATATGGAAATAAAAGAAAGGCGGAAATCGGAGCAGACAAGGTGTTTGATTTCAGTATAGGAAATCCAAGTGTTCCGGCGCCAAAGAGCGTGGATGCAGCCATTGAAGATCTGGTTTTGAATTTTGATTCCGTAGCATTACACGGTTATACATCAGCCCAAGGTGATGCAGGAGTCAGAGAAACCATTGCAGATTATACTAATAAGAGATTTGGAACAACGATAACGGCAGATCATATTTACATGACTTGTGGGGCGGCTGCGTCCCTTACCATTGTGCTAAATGCAGTTCTCCAAAAAGATGACGAATGCATTGTTTTCACTCCGTATTTCCCGGAATATGGTGTATTTCTTGAGAGAACCGGCGGAAAACTGGTAGCCGTACAGTCAGAGGATAAAACGTTTCAGATAGATATGAACCGGTTTGAAGCTGCAATCACAGATAAAACAAAAGCAGTGATTATCAATTCACCGAATAATCCGTCCGGTGTAGTCTATACGGAAGATACCATTCAAAAAATGAGTGCATTGTTAAAGAAAAAAGAGGAAGAATACGGGCATCCGATTTTTGTAATTACAGATGAACCATATAGAGAACTGGTATATGATAATACGAAAGTTCCATACATAATCAATTATTACGACAATACTTTTGTATGCTATTCCTATAGCAAATCGCTGTCACTTCCGGGGGAGAGAATAGGATACATTGTAGTTTCTCCGGCAATGATTGATGAAGAAGATGCATATGCAGCCGTATGTGGCTCTGCAAGAGCGTTAGGTTATGTATGTGCATCCAGCATGTATCAGAGAGTGGTACAGAAGTGCATTGACCAGACGGCAGACATTTCCATCTATAAAAGAAACAGAGATTTATTATACAATGCATTAACAGACATGGGATATGAATGTGTATACCCGGATGGAGCATTTTATTTATTCGTAAAAGCCATGGAAGAAGACTCTCAAAAATTCTGTGAAGAAGCGAAAAAGCACGAGTTGTTGCTGGTACCCGCAGACAGCTTCGGAACACCGGGATATGTGAGGGTGTCCTATTGTGTGCAGACAGAGCAGATAGAAAATGCACTGCCGGAATTTAAGGCTTTGGCAGAAAGCTATCAGAAATAAAGAGATAAAGAAACAAATAATAAGGTGGTATTTAACAATAGAGAAAGGGTATGAGGCAAAAATGAGCGAACAGTACAGTTGTGAATTTTGCAGCAATTATGTATATGATGAAGAGTTTGAAGAATACGGATGTGTGGTCAATATGGATGAGGACGACCTTGCCATGATGATGCAGTTTCGACGTGCGGCATGCCCTTATTTTTCTTATGGTGATGAGTATAAGATTGCCAGAAAGCAGTAAAGATGAAGCAGGAAAGTTATATTCAGATAACAAATAAAATCAGAAAATTCAAATATGGCGAGAGAACTGTCATATTTATAAACAGACTTCTCACGGACATTGTATACATAGCTTTTTTAATTCTGCTGGTGAGCCTGATGATACAAAAAAATAAAGATATGATACGGATTGTCCTGATAACAGGAGTTTCCTTTGCTCTTGTCAGTATTATCAGGCATTTTATCAATGCCCAAAGACCTTATGCAAAGTATGATTTTGTGCCGTTAATCAGCAAGGAAAAAAAAGGTGATTCTATGCCCAGCAGACATGTTTTTTCTGCATTCATTATTGGAATGGCTTATCTGTATGTGAGCATCCCTATGGGAATTGTAATCATGATGATAGGAGTATTGCTGGCGACAGTACGTGTCATTGCAGGAGTTCATTTTCCAAAAGATGTGATTGCAGGAGCTGCGATAGGAATTATTTTGGGTATCATCGGATTTTATGTTATATAAAATAATTTGCAAACAAAAGAGTGAAAAAGGAGATCATAGAAGCATGCCGAAACAAAATCAATTTGTAAAAGACATGACACGGGGCACACCATGGAAACTGTTATTACAGTTCGCAGTGCCCCTTTTTATCGGAAATATATTTCAGCAGTTATATAACATGGTAGATTCCATTGTGGTAGGAAACTTTGTCAGCTCCCATGCTTTAGGTGCTATCGGAGCAACCAATTCCCTGCAGTTTTTCTTTTTCTCGCTGGTGGGAGGATTATCCGTAGGCATTGGAATTATTGTCGCTCAGTTTTTTGGCGCCTCCAACGAAGAAAAAGTAAAAAATGCCATAGGAAATGCAATATGGATTATTTCTATTGCCTCGGTTATTATGGCAGTGATTGGTTTTTCCATTGCCGGGCCGGTGCTCAGGCTGTTGCAGACAGACCCAGTCATCTTCAATGATGCTGTGGCATATTTAAAGGTTACCTCTATCGGCATCTGCTGTACAGGTCTGTATAACGGTGTTTCTGGTATTTTAAGAGCATTGGGTGACAGTAAAACCCCATTGTTCTTTCTGATATTCGCAAGTATTATCAATGTAATTCTGGATTTGGTTTTTGTACTGGTATTTGGTCTGGGTGTAATCGGAGTGGGTATTGCCACAGCCATTGCTCAGTTTATCTCAGCAGTAACTTGTATTATTTATGCGTACAGGAGTAATACATATTTCAGAATAAAAAGGAAAAACTTAAAGATGCAGAGAAAAATTGTCCGTAAAAGTATGCGCTTAGGTGTACCGGTGGCATTACAGAATTCTTTGATTGCATTTTCCCTGATTGTCCTTCAGGCGGTGGTGAATGGCTATGGAGCCAATTTTACTACGGCATTTACAGTCGTTTCCAGAATTGAATCTCTGGTTCAGCAGCCGTTTATGTCTCTTGGTGCAGCCGTTTCCACATATACAGGACAGAATCTGGGGGCAGAAAAGGTAAAACGGGTCATAAAAGGGTTCAATTCTGCCAATATGATGAACACGATTTTTGGAACGGCAGTTATTGCTTTGTTCTGGATATTTACACCACAGATTGTTTCTATTTTCGGAAAAGATACAGAGGTGTTACAGATAGCTATCGACGGGCTTAGAATTACCAGTTGTTTTTATTTATTTTTAGGATTAATTTATCCTACCAGAAATGTATTAAACGGAGCCGGGGACGCCATGTTTTCCCTGTTTACCGGGATTGTTGAATGTATCGGCAGAGTGGGACTGGCTTATCCGCTGACGCTGATACCGTTTATGGGAAGTTACGGTGTATTTTATGCAACGGGAATCACATGGTTTATGAATGGCATGTTCAGTTTCATCCGATATAAGAGGGGAAAATGGAAAACCATTCATCTGGCAGGCACAAAAGAAAAGCAGGAAGAGGAAATATTATTTTCAAAAGAAGAGAAATAAGTCAGAAAGTAAGGGAAAGACAGGAGGTGATTGTATGTATGAAACGAAAGAAGTGTTGGAAAAAGTAATTCTTGTGGCAGTTTCCACAGGAAAGGAAGAAGATGCAGCAGAATCTCTTGATGAATTAGAGGAATTGGCAAAGACCGCCGGGGCACAGGTGGCAGGGAGAGTGATACAGAATCTGGAACATGTCAACAATGCCACATATGTAGGAATCGGCAAGGTGCAGGAAATAAAGGAACTGATTTGGGAAACAGAGGCAGAGGCAGTTATCTGTGATGATGAATTGTCTCCGGCACAATATAAAAATCTGGAAGATGAACTGAATGTAAAAGTAATGGACAGAACGTTAATCATTCTGGACATTTTTGCAGGAAGGGCAAAGACAGCAGAGGGCAAAATTCAAGTGGAATTGGCACAGCTCAGGTATCGTTCCACCCGGTTAATCGGTATGAGAAATCTGTCCCGCCAGGGTGGTGGAATCGGAACCCGAGGTCCCGGAGAAAAGAAACTGGAAGTGGATCGAAGATTGATTCGAAACCGTATATCCCAGTTAAAAGAGCAGGTTTTAGAGATGGAAAACCACAGACAGGTAACAAGAGCAAAACGTCAGGAAAATCCGGTACCGGTGGTAGGAATTGTGGGATATACCAATGCGGGAAAATCTACGTTGCTAAATACGCTGACGAATGCCAGTGTTTTGGAAGAGGACAAATTATTTGCCACATTGGATCCCACAACAAGAAATTATAAACTGCCGGACGGTCAGGAAGTTCTTTTGACTGATACCGTAGGGTTTATCAGAAAACTGCCCCATCATCTGATTGACGCTTTCCGCAGTACATTAGAGGAGGCAAAATATTCAGACATTATTCTTCATGTGGTGGATGCTTCTAATCCTTCCATGGATAAAAATATCCATGCTGTTTATGAAACGTTAGAAAATTTGGATGTGAGGGACAAGACGATAATTACCGTGTTTAATAAGCAGGATAAACTGACAGAAAAACCCATATTGCGGGATTTCCGTGCAGACTATGTGGTAAATGCGGCAATTAAAAAAGGAATTGGACTGGATGAAATCAATACCGCTTTGGAGCAGGCATTAAAATCCATGCGGGTGCTGGTAGAAAAAGTGTTTGACTATTCTGATGCAGGAAAGATAGGTAAGATTCGCAAATATGGTCAGTTAATCAGTGAAGAATATAAGAATGATGGAATCTATGTAAAAGCCTATGTGCCGTCATCCATGGCAAAACAACTATAGAGGATTTGACAAAGGTGTGTAGATGTGGTATATTTTCGTTAGTTTAGCGTGGTAAAGTGATAGCATGCAAAAAATAAAGTGGAGGAATTATTATGAGAAAGAGAATTGCGTTATTATTATCCGTTGTTATGGTCGCATCTTTATGTATGGCAGGATGTGGCAGCAAGGATTCAAAGAATGAGGAAAAAGTTTACGCTGTGGAGGCAGGTTCTGCAGGAGAAGCGGCAGCCAAGGATAAGAATTGGAAGATGAATTCCGTTGCATCTCAGGCAGATGCTTTGATGGAAGTAAAGTCAGGTACATCTGACGCTGCGATTATTGATTTACTCATGGCAGGTGCCATGATTGGCGAGGGAACCAGTTATCCCGACTTGAAATATACAGATAAACTGACAACAGAAGAGTATGGTGTAGGATGCAGAAAAGAATCCAATTTAGCTACATATATTAATAACTTTTTTGCTGAAACATTCAAGTCCGGTGAAATGCAGAAAATTGCCGAAGAATATGGTGTTCAGGAAGCTTTGGTAGAGCAGAAGGAAACTGATGCGAAAGAAATCAAAGGCGGTGATGTAAAATACATTCAGGATAAGGGAACTTTAATTGTCGGTATCACAGAGTTTGAACCGATGGATTACAAAGATAAAGATGGAAAATGGATTGGATTTGATGCAGATATGGCATCTCTGCTTGCAGAAAAATTAGGTGTAGAAGTCAAGTTTGTAGAAATCGACTGGGATACAAAAGCAATGGAACTGGATTCCAAGAATATTGATGTTGTATGGAATGGAATGACATTAACAGATGAGACAAAGTCTGCCATGGAATGCACCAATGCATACTGCAACAACGCACAGGTAGTAGTTGTTCCGGCAGAGTAGGAAAGATATACACATTGATATTTTGAGGCAGAGGGCGAGAGTTCTCTGCCTTATATCGGCTACGGAACAGACTTCTTGCCGGAGATAACCCTTGTTGGAGCAGACATTGACAAATACGGAATGTTAAAATTTGAAGGAGACATTTATGTTTTGGAAAGTTACACAGACATTGCTGGAAGGATTGGGAACAACGTTTGAGATTTTTATTTTCACATTGTTGTTCGCATTACCATTAGGATTAATTATTTCTTTTGGTGCAATGAGTAAATTTAAACCGTTGAAATTTTTTATACAGATATTTGTATGGATTATCCGAGGTACTCCTCTGATGTTACAGCTTATTATTATATTTTATGGTCCGGGACTTTGGTTGGGTCACAATATTTGGAGTGGTGACGAATGGGGAAGAATCACGGCGACGGTGGTAGCATTTACCATAAACTATGCCTGCTATTTTTCGGTTATTTTCCGAGGCGGAATTGAGGGCGTACCAAAAGGACAGAGAGAGGCAGGACAGGTTCTTGGTATGACGAAAACGCAGATATTCTTTAAGATAACACTGCTTCAGATGATTAAAAGGATTGTACCGCCCATGTCCAATGAGATTATTACTCTGGTGAAGGATACTTCGTTAGCCCGAATTATCGCCGCCTATGAATTGACTTTCACAGGATTTTCTTTCATGAAATCAGACGGCATCACATGGCCTTTGTTCTATACGGGTGTATTTTATTTATTATTTGTAGGAATTTTAACGTTGTTATTTAATTACATAGAAAAGAAATTGGATTATTTTAAATAAGGAGGTGCGGGAAAATGGCAATATTGGAAGTGAAAAATATAGAAAAGCATTTTGGCAGCACCAAAGTTTTAAAAGATATCAGTTTTGATTTGGAGGAAGGACAGGCACTGGCCATTATCGGTTCTTCCGGTTCAGGAAAGACAACTTTGCTCAGATGCCTGAATTTTTTGGAGACGCCGACCAGCGGTACCATTACCGTGAAAGATAAGATTTTGTTTGATACAAGTCAGGCGAATATGAGACGGGATAAAGAGTTGAGAAACAAACGGCTTCATTTTGGAATGGTATTTCAGTCGTTTAATCTGTTTCCCCAGTACACGGCGTTGGAAAATGTAATTCTGGCAGAAAAACTGCTGGCACAGGAGAGAGAGGATTATAAGCAGAATAAACGGCAGATACTGGAAGAGATAGAGGCGCATGGAAGAGAACTTCTTAACAGAATGGGACTGGCTGACCGGATGGAGCATTATCCGCATCAGTTGTCTGGTGGACAGCAGCAGCGTGTGGCCATAGCAAGAGCTTTGGCATTGAAACCGGATATACTTTGTTTTGATGAGCCTACATCCGCATTGGACCCGGAACTTACGGGAGAAGTGTTGAAAGTTATTAAGAATTTGGCAGAAGAGAAGACCACAATGATTATCGTGACCCATGAGATGGCTTTTGCCAGAGACGTGGCAGATACAGTTATTTTTATGGATGAGGGCGTCATCGTAGAACAAGGAGATGCAAAAGAGGTAATTAATCACCCGAAAGAGGAACGGACAAAACAGTTTTTGTCCAGATACAGTCAGGGGTAGCTAAATAAAAAGAATAAAGCAGAATAATTAGAGAGCCGTCAGTTTTTCTGGCGGTTCTTTTTATATTACAAAACATACAACTTTTTAAATGGATGAAGGCTTTATTGAGCGTTTTCCTTTTGTAAAATTTGGTGAGAAAAAATAATCGAATAAAAGATAACTGACAGATGAAAGCAGGAAATATTATATAGTTTTCAATATACTTCTTGCTTTTTTTATAGCATGATGATAATATCTATTTAGAAATATTTCTAAATAAGGTGCTATGGCTGGCAGGATTAAAAAGGAGATGGGTATATGAGAACATATCGGAGAAAATTGATTATAACCAGTATTATTACATTGCTTCCTATGTTGGTGGGGCTGATATTGTGGAATAAATTACCGGACACAATTGCCACCCACTGGGGAGCTGACAATCAGGCAAATGGATGGAGCAGTAAAGAAATGGTTGTGTTTGGAATGCCGGCACTTCTGACTTTTTTTCATCTTATTGCTGTGGGTGTAACAATGGCCGATCCTAAACGGAAGAATATAAGTAAAAAAATGATGAATATTGTTTTTGGGATTGTTCCGGTTGTTTCATGGGTTGTCTTTGCCAGTGTTTATGCAACGGCATTGGGTATTTCAGTCAATATTGGCTTAATAGGGAATATTCTGGTAGGAATTCTGTTTATTGTTATCGGGTATTTCATGCCAAAGAGTGGACAGAGTTATACGGTAGGGATAAAACTTCCATGGACTTTAAATGACGAAGAAAATTGGAATCGTACAAACAGAGTCAGTGGATATCTGTTTATGATTTGCGGAATTGTATTTATAGTGAATGCATTTTTCCTTAGCATCGTACCGATGATTATTTCTGTACTTATGCTTTTAATTATTCCGATGATTTATTCTTATATAATTTATCAAAAAAGTAAGAGTAAAAAATAATTTCTATCCTTGCATAAAAAAATCATATTTATTATTTCATATAAAAATGCTATACTTATTTACAGTGAAAAATCAGGAAAAGTATGGCATTTTATGATACAAAATTGAAATAAAAAGAAAGGATTTTCAGGAGAGATGAGTTACGCAGATAAAGTATTTGTGGATATGTGCAGGGATATCCTTGACAATGGAACAGACACAAAAGGGGAAAAAGTACGGGCAAAGTGGGATGACGGCTCCTATGCTTACACGATAAAGAAGTTCGGTGTTGTGAACCGGTATGATTTAAGAAAAGAATTTCCGGCGATTACGCTGCGTAAGACTGCCTTTAAAAGCTGTGTAGATGAACTTCTCTGGATATGGCAGAAGAAGTCGAATAACGTAAATGAATTAAAAAGTCATATTTGGGATGCGTGGGCAGATGAAGAAGGTTCTATCGGAAAGGCTTACGGTTATCAGTTAGGCGTTAAGCATCATTATCAGGAAGGGGATATGGATCAGGTAGACAGAGTGCTTTTTGATTTAAAAAATAATCCGTATAGCAGAAGAATTATGACCAATATTTATGTACATCAGGATTTGTCTGAAATGAATTTATATCCGTGTGCATATAGCATGACATTTAATGTGACAATAAATAAGGAAACAGGAAAACTGGTGTTAAACGGAATATTGAATCAGCGTTCTCAGGATGTGCTTACTGCCAATAACTGGAATGTTTGTCAGTATGCGGCGCTTCTGCATATGCTGGCTCAGGTCAATGACATGGAGGCAGGGGAGTTTATGCATGTCATTGCAGATGCCCACATATATGATAAGCATGTAGAGCTGGTAGAGGAACTGATTTCCAGAGAGCAGTATCCGGCTCCAAAATTATGGATTAATCCGGAAATAAAGAATTTTTATGATTTTACAACGGATGATATCAAACTTTTGGATTATCAACATGGCGAACAGATAAAAATACCTGTGGCCGTATAAGGCGATGTCATATACTTAACTATAAAAAGACGCATCATTAAATGGAGGGCGAATGAATGAATTTGATTTTTTCGGTAGATAAAAACTGGGCGATTGGATATAAAAATGAACTGCTTGTAAGAATACCTGACGATATGAAGCAGTTTAGAGAAAAAACAACCGGGAAAGTAATTATCATGGGAAGAAAGACTTTGGAGAGTTTTCCAAATGGCAAACCGCTAAAAAACAGAGTTAACATTGTTATTACCGGAAATACCGATTATAAAGTTGAGGGGGCAGTAGTTGTTCACAGTGTTGAGGAAGCCTTAAAAGAAGCAAAAAAATATAATTCAGAAGATGTATTTGTCGTAGGTGGAGGAACCATTTACAAAGAAATGTTGGAATATTGCGATACAGCATATGTTACTTATATTGATTACGCATATGCAGCAGACACATTTATGGTAAATCTTGACACTATGCCGGAGTGGTATGTGGCAAAGGAAAGCGAAGAGAATACTTATTTTGATTTGGAATATTATTTCAGAACTTATAAAAGAAAATAAAATTTATTGAATGTAAAAAATTTCATCTGTTTTTGCGGATGGAATTTTTTTATGCATTTATGCATACAATGTACAGATGAAATATGTATGGTAATTTTATGCTTATAAAAATGCAGGTAGATTCAGGAGACATAGGAGAACTTCAGGTAAATGTAGTAGATAGCAATAATGCACCGGTGCAAGGTGCGAAAGTGATTATCAGGCGTCCAAGACAGTTGGGGGATCAGCAGCAGAATCAGGTGCAGGAAGTGGAACAGTTGCGGACAGATGTTTCGGGACAGACAGAAGTGGTAGATTTAGATACACCACCGTTGGAATTAAGTCTCAATGAAAGTAATGAACTAAAACCTTACGCTAATTATGATGTGGAAGTAGATGCGGAAGGTTATGAGGTGGAAAATATTGAAAATGTGGAAATATTATCCAATGAATTGTCCATTCAAAATGTGAAATTGCGTAAAACAGAAGGGGAAGGGGTAGAAAATATTAATATATCTCCCCATACCTTATATTATGAGTATCCGCCGAAGATTCCGGAAGACAAGATAAAAGATGTAGGGGAACCGGGGGAAATCGTATTAAGCCGTGTAGTGGTTCCGGAATATGTGGTTGTACATGATGGCGCTCCGTCCAGTAATGCCAAAGATTATTATGTAACATATAAAGATTATATCAAAAATGTGGCATCTTCAGAAATTTATGCTACATGGCCTCAGGCAACATTAGAGGCGAATATATTGGCAATTATGTCTTTCACATTAAACAGAGTATATACGGAATGGTACAGGAATAAAGGTTATGATTTTACGATTACATCATCTACAGCCTATGATCAGAAATGGATATTCGGCAGAAATATTTTTGAATCAATCAGTCTGGTGGTAGATAATATTTTTGATCAGTATTTGTCCCTGCCGGATGTAAGACAGCCGATTCTTACCCAGTATTGCGATGGAAAGAGAGTGACCTGTCCAAACTGGTTAAGTCAGTGGGGCTCCTGCAATTTGGGAGAACAGGGATATTCCACATTAGAAATTATAAGAAATTATTACGGTGATGATATGTACATTAATACGGCGGAGCAGATATCAGGCATTCCTGCCTCATGGCCGGGATACAATTTGGATATTGGAGCCAGCGGGCAGAAAGTTCAGCAGTTGCAGGAACAGTTAGCTACGATTGCAGCTGTGTACACAGCCATTCCGAGAGTTGCGGCAGATGGTATTTATGGTGAGCGGACTCAGGAGGCAGTTAAGGCTTTTCAGAAAATATTTGATTTGCCGCAGACAGGAATTGTAGATTTTGCCACATGGTATAGAATATCTCAGATTTATGTGGGAATCACCAGAATCGCAGAAGGGATACCAAGGTAAGTGTCGGGATGAAAGTTAAGTGGAGAAACTATGTATGTTGAGAAGGCATAAATAGTAACTCCACTTTTTATAATGGAACAAGTGATATTGGAGAAGGATATACACAACGCATTTCTGATGCATTTTATAAGGATTTTCATCTTGACACTAATCATGATGATAACGTATCATTGGAAGTAGTAGTAAAGGTGAGCAAAAATGCAAAGAAGGCATACGCTCCGGGACAGATTGCAGAGCAATTAGAGGAAAATGTGGAACTGGTGGAAAAGATTTGTAAGTTGGCACAGGAGAGTACTCCGCAATATGATGAAAAATACATATTGAATAATATTATGGGACAGGCAAAGTAGCGCCTGTCCTATTTGGCAATAATTCAGCTATTTTCATTTCCTTTCTCCAACTGGTTGAAACAATCCCTATTTTTTGATATAATTTTGTAAGTTTAGGCAAAAATCTACAAATAAACGAAAGGAAACACATTTATGAACGCATTTCTTATCTTAGAAGACGGTACTGTTTTCGAGGGAAAATCCATTGGAACACAAAAAGAAGTTATTAGTGAAATCGTATTCAACACGTCCATGTGGGGATATCTGGAAGTACTGACAGACCCGTCCTATGCAGGACAGGCTGTATGTATGACTTATCCTTTACAGGGAAATTATGGTATATGTCATGAAGACATGGAATCGTTAAAACCATGGCCGGATGCATATATCGTAAATGAATTAAGCCGTATTCCAAGTAATTTCAGATGTGATGATACCATACAGCATTTTTTGGAAGAAAATGACATTCCGGGGATTTCGGGCATTGATACAAGAGCGCTTACCAAGATTCTTCGTGAAAAAGGAACCATGAACGGAATGATTACGACTAATGAGAATTATTGTCTGGAGGAAGTGCTTCCAAAGATTAAGGAATACAGAGTTACAGGTGTGGTAAAAGAAGTTTCCTGTAAGGAGAAGAAGGTTTTACCGGGAGAGAAATACAAAGTTGCTCTTTTAGATATCGGGGCGAAAAATAATATTGCAGATTCCTTAAATAAGAGAGGATGTAACGTAACCGTTCTTCCTTGTGATACATCCGCAGAAGAGATTATTGCCATGAAGCCGGACGGTATTATGCTGTCCAACGGACCGGGAGACCCAAAAGAATGCGTTTATCAGATTGAACAGATAAAAAAATTGTACGATACAGATATTCCTATTTTTGCCATCTGTCTCGGACATCAGCTGATGGCTCTTGCCACAGGGGCAGATACAAAGAAAATGAAATACGGACACAGAGGAGGAAATCATCCGGTAAAAGATTTGGATTCCGGTCATGTATATATTTCATCCCAGAACCATGGATATATGGTAGATGGTGATACCGTCAAAGAAGATGTTGCAAAAGTAGCTTTCATAAATGTGAATGA
>CAJFUA010000008.1 GCA_904420085.1 uncultured Eubacterium sp.
AATGGGTATCAAACACCATATCAAGCTCGAATTGCATAAATCGATATTTTTTAGCCATAAGTGTTACAAAAACGCTTGACCACAACAGTTCACGGAAAAGGAATGGACGAGGCGCTGAACATCCGTGATTTTCATTTGTTAAAATGGATGGGCGCAAATTCTTTCCGGACATCCCATTATCCTTATTCTGAGGAACTGATGAAGCTGGCAGACAGAGAAGGTTTTGTGGTGATTGACGAAGTCCCGGCGGTAGGAATGTGCTTTTGGGACGGAAACAGCGTCTTTGCCGGAAACAGGGTAAATCAGGACACATTGGTACACCACAAACAGATGCTTGCGGATATGTATCATCGTGATAAAAATCATCCTTGTGTCATGATGTGGAGTGTGGCCAATGAAGCGGCAACCCATGAGGAGGGAGCAGTGCCGTATTTTAAAGAGATTATCGAGACCATGAGAGACCTTGACGATACAAGACCGGTGACCATGGTGCATACCACAGGTCCGGATGGCGATAAAGTCAGTCAGTGGCTTGATGTAATCTGCGTAAACCGTTACTATGCATGGTACAATGACCATGGACATTTGGATGTAATCGGATTGCAGTTGGAACATGAAATGAAAAAATGGTACAATAAATATCATAAACCGATTATTATGAGTGAGTATGGTGCAGATACGATTGCAGGTTTCCACAAGACTCCTCCGGTGGCATTTACGGAAGAATTTCAATGTCTGTATATGGAAGAGTATCACAAGGTATTTGACAAATTGGACTATATGATCGGGGAACATCCGTGGGCGTTTGCCGACTTTCAGACAAAGCAGGGGTTAAATCGTGTGGACGGAAATAAGAAGGGAATTTTTACAAGGAACAGGCAGCCGAAAATGTCCGCATACATGTTGAAGGAAAGATGGACCAGAAGAATAAAACAATAAAAAAAATCAATAAAACTGATTAAATTTGTCACTAGTAAAACAAAAAAGCATATGATAATATATGTTCAATCCTAAAAAGTAATAAGGCTAGGAAGAGGAATAGTAATTTGCCAGCGGATGACAGAGAGATGTCGGCAGGTGCGAGACATCAGATGCGAACAAGTGAACTCACCTCGGAGCTTCCGGCTGAAGCCTGCTGATAAATTGGAGGTCAGAAGATTTCCATGGAGTGACAGGCGGGTGCGTAGGTCAGGACGGTATTCCCCGTTACAGGAAAGGGATGTGCCAGCATCCCATAAGAGCATGTATTACATGAAACAGAGTGGTACCGCGTATGTAAAGCTTACGTCTCTGTGCTTCCTTGGAAGCACGGAGACGTTTTACGTTATCGGCTAAGACGGGTGATGCCGGTATCTGTCTCTGACAATATCTGCTCATTGAGATTTGTCGTAAATTATATTAATATGTATATGAAATATCCGTCAGAAAATAAGGGATAGTGTTATATACATAGAAAAAGAGTTATATAAATAAGGAGAAGGAGAGGTAACAACGATGAATTACAAAAAGTATACAAGACAGTATTTCATGCCGGAGAACCCTACCTATGACTGGGTAAAAAAAGAGTATATTGACAAGGCACCTATATGGTGCAGCGTGGATTTGAGAGACGGAAATCAGGCGCTGATTGAGCCTATGAGTTTAGATGAAAAGTTAGAGTTTTTCCAGATGCTGGTAGACATTGGTTTCAAAGAAATTGAAGTGGGATTTCCTGCGGCATCTGAGACAGAGTACAACTTTATGCGGGCATTGATTGAGCGGAACATGATTCCGGATGACGTGACCGTTCAGGTTTTAACACAGGCGAGAGAACATATTATCAAGAAAACCTTTGAGGCGGTAAAGGGAGCGAAACATGCCGTTATCCACCTTTACAATTCTACCTCTCTGGCACAGCGTGAGCAGGTGTTTAAAAAGAGTAAAGAAGAAATCAAACAGATTGCCGTTGACGGCGCAAAACTTTTAAGCGAACTGGCGGCAGAAGTAGAAGGAAACTTCTCTTTTGAATACAGTCCGGAAAGTTTTTCGGGAACGGAAATGGACTATGCATTGGATGTATGTAATGCGGTACTGGATGTATGGCAGCCGACAAAGGAAAATAAGGTAATTATCAATCTTCCTGCCACAGTGGAAAATGCCATGCCTCATGTGTTTGCAACACAGATTGAATATATGCACAAGAACTTAAAATACAGAGATGCGGTTACCATATCCGTTCATCCGCATAATGACAGAGGCTGCGGTGTGGCGTCAGCAGAACTTTCGGTTTTAGCCGGTGCAGACCGCATTGAGGGAACCTTATTTGGAAACGGTGAGAGAACAGGAAATGTGGATATTGTGACATTGGCAATGAACATGGTATCTCACGGTGTCAATCCAAATCTGGAATTTAAAAACATGCCGGAGATTGTGAAATTATATGAGAGAGTGACAAGAATGCAGGTAAGTCCTCGTCAGCCATACGCAGGAGAGTTAGTGTTTACGGCATTCTCAGGCTCCCATCAGGATGCCATCTCCAAAGGAATGGCTTGCAAGGAAAAGGATCCGCAGGGCATGTGGAATGTTCCGTATCTTCCGATTGACCCGGTAGATGTGGGAAGAACTTACGATTCCGATGTGATTCGCATTAACAGCCAGTCCGGAAAGGGTGGCGTAAGTTATATTCTGAAACAGAATTTCGGATTATCCGTGCCGGAGAAAATGCGGGAGGAAATCGGATACAGTGTAAAACATGTGTCGGATAAGGAGCATAAAGAATTATCTCCGGAATGGATTTATCAGATATTTGAAGATAAATATATTAACGAGAACAGCGTGTTTACGGTGCCGGAAGTTCATTTCCAGCAGAAGAACGGTATTATGGCGGAAGTTACCATAGCGCAGAATGATAAGGTACGCATTGTTAAAAACACAGGAAACGGACGTCTGGATGCGGTCAGTAATGCGTTAAAGCAATACTTTGACATCAGTTATGAACTTTCCATTTATGAGGAACATTCCTTATCGAGAGGTTCCTCCTCGAAAGCCGTATCTTATGTAGGCATCTGCTGTCAGGGTAAAATGTTCTGGGGCGTAGGCATTGACGAAGATATTATCAAATCCTCTATTCATGCTTTGGTGGTAGCGGTCAACCAACTGGTAAAGTCCACAGGAGATCAGGGATGTCAGGATGAGAGATTAACAGAGATTATCAACTATATTAACACAAACTATCTTACAGTCACTTTAGATGAACTGGCAGAGCATTTTCATCTGTCAAAACCGTATTTATCAAAATATATCAAAGATAAATCCGGAAAAACCTTTGGGGAACTGGTAAAAAATGTGCGCATGAAAAAAGCAAGAACCCTGTTAAAAGGCGGAAACATGACGGTGGAAAGCATTGCAGACAAAGTAGGCTATCAGAATGTGGAGCATTTCAACAGACTTTTCAAGAAAAAGTATGGGATGACACCGGTTCAATTTAGGAACAGCAAAAGTTGATATAATTGTGATGAGATGCTATAATGCTACTATTACATTAGAAAGAGAGGGGCGGTGAGAAAGATGAAAATAAAAATGAAAATTCTTGCGCTTATGATGATTGTTGTCATGGCACTGACAGGATGTGTCGGCATGGAAACGAAAGTTATTATCAGACAGGACGGTTCGGCGAAAGGAATTATTACAGTATCCATTGATAAGACTGCTGTCAATGCCGAATTGAAAAAGCAGGGTGCCAGTGATGCGGAGATTCAGCAGTTTTGGACGGGATATAAGCAGGAACTGAATGCAGACGCAGGCGTTATATTCCAAGAAGTTACAAGAGACGGAAAAGAGTATATTGAAACATATGAGATTACAAACTTTTCCAAAGGTTCGCTGGGGAAAAAACTTGGTTTCAATAAAAACAGTTATGTCACGGCAGATACGTTATATGGAACCATAGATTTGTCGGGGACGGATGACGAGGAAGTTTTTCAGGAGTTATCGGCCATGGGCGGAGATATATCTGCCGTTACATTAACGTTTGTGGTGGAAATGCCAAAAGATATTGCCGGCACAAACGGCACGATCAGTGAGACAAATAAAAAACAGGCCACGTTTCAGATGAAAGTGAACGGAAAAACCACCATGTACGCCACCACGGTGCCGGGCCAGACCATCAGTGATGTGAAAGCGAAGGTGGCAAAAGCAAACAAGGTAAAAAAGGCAAAAATTAAGAAACTGAAAGCCAAGAAAGGCACTAAGAATTCTAAGAAAAGAACCGTAGTGCTTAAAATAGGCAAAGTAAGTCAGGCAGTGAAGTATGAAGTGCAGTATGGCACGAAGAAGAACTTCAAGGGAGCAAAAACAAGGAAAATCAAGAAGACATCATATACAATTAAAAATCTGAAAAAGGCTACAAAGTACTATGTAAGAGTACGTGCCATAAAGAAAAATCTGGCAGGATATGATGTCAGCAGTGCTTGGACAAAGAAAAGTGTCAAAACAAAGAAATAGTGATAGAGATGGCTGTCGCAGTGGTGCGACAGCCATTTTGTGTGTAGCAAAAAACTGAAAAGCAATATTGCACCTGAAGAAAATTTTATTTGCTGAGGATTTCGGCAAAATCAGTTTCTGATAATGTTCCGTTTCGTTGGCAAAAAAGAAAATTTTTGGAAATCTTTGTTTCATGTTGACAGATGCTCTATATAATAGTAGTATTATTTAGAAAACAGATATTTTCTCTTATTCAGAGTGGTGGAGGTACAAGGACCAGTGAAGCCACGGCAACCCCGACATTGTCAGGAAGGTGCCAACCTGAGCAGACACAAGTTTGACCAATAAGAGGATTTGAATACCTTGACTTCAAGTCCACTGCAATGCAGTGGATTTTTCTATGTGAAAGAAAAGTCTGTTTCTATCACGTAGAAGTGCTTCGCAGACCTTGCACTGTAATTGGAATTATTGGCATAGAAGTTTTGAGAGCAGTCCCTTTAGAGAAATGTTTGAAAAGTGATATACAGAGAGAGGAGATCAAGATGGAAAAGAGATTATTCACATCAGAATCAGTAACAGAAGGACATCCGGACAAAATCTGTGACCAGATTTCGGATGCCATATTAGATGAGTTAATGCGGCAGGATCCCATGAGCCGGGTAGCCTGCGAGACCAGTATTACCACAGGGCTTGTATTGGTGATGGGTGAGATTACCACAAAAGGATATGTAGATATTCAGAAAGTAGTCAGAGAGACTATCAGAGAAATTGGATATGACAGGGCAAAGTATGGATTTGACTGTGATACCTGCGGTGTTATTACGGCATTGGATGAGCAGTCTGCGGATATTGCCATGGGCGTAGACAAGGCACTGGAGGCAAAGGAGAATAAAATGTCCGACGAGGATATCGATGCAATCGGTGCCGGAGATCAGGGGATGATGTTCGGATATGCAACTAATGAAACCGAAGAATATATGCCATATCCAATTGCTTTGGCACATAAGTTGGCAATCCGATTAACAGAGGTGAGAAAAAACGGAACACTTCCATATCTTCGCCCGGATGGAAAAACACAGGTAACTGTTGAGTATGACGAGGAAGGAAAACCGGTAAGACTGGATGCAGTGGTGCTCTCTACACAGCACGACCCGGATGTAACGCAGGAACAGATTCATGAAGATATTAAGAAGCATGTGTTTGATGAAACCATTCCGCAGGATATGGTAGATGAAAATACCAAATATTTTATTAATCCTACAGGCAGATTTGTCATTGGCGGACCAAATGGAGACAGTGGACTGACAGGACGTAAGATTATTGTAGATACTTATGGTGGATACGCCCGTCACGGCGGCGGTGCATTTTCAGGAAAGGACTGCACCAAAGTAGACCGTTCCGCAGCATATGCGGCAAGATATGTGGCAAAAAATATTGTGGCGGCAGGACTGGCGGATAAGTGCGAAATCCAGTTATCATACGCTATTGGTGTGGCGCATCCTACATCTGTTATGGTCGATACGTTTGGTACAGGAAAAGTCAGTGATGAAAAATTGGTAGAAATCATCCGCGGAAACTTTGATTTGAGACCGGCAGGTATTATAAAAATGCTCGATTTAAGAAGACCGATTTACAAACAGACGGCAGCTTACGGTCACTTTGGAAGAAATAACATTGACGTGCCGTGGGAGAAAACGGACAAGGCAGAAGAACTGGCAAAACTGATTTAGAAATTGTTCCGGTAAAAATATTTGGGTTACGAAGAAAAGCACATTTCCGAATGGGGGTGTGCTTTTGTGATGCAGAAAATTGCAAAAATAAGCAAAAAAATGCTAGCGTAAAAATGGCTAAAAATTAAGAAAATTAAGAAATAAAAGTGAAAAAACTAAATAAATAACAAATAAAGTTTACATAATTAAGAAAACGCCAAATTACAATTGACATTTTTTGGACAGTTTTTATAATGGCGTTATATGACAAAGGCGTCGTACATTTTTGTACGCGCCTTTTTTCTTTGGCTGAAAAGTCTACAGTCAAAGAAAACTCTTTGCCAAGATGCGCAGTTGGCAGGAGGAAAAATTACAATAACTTTTTGTTAAGAAAGGAAAAAATATGGAAGCAAAAGGAATTAGAAAAGAAGCCTATGATTGTTACAAATATCAGGCAGGAAAAAGTATGGAAGATGTAATGGCAGAATACGGATTGAGTTCTGTTATTAAATTGGGCTCCAATGAAAATATGTATGGACCATATTCATCTGCATTAAAAGCAATGACGGATGAGATAGGGATGATGAATATTTATCCTGAAAAAAACTACATCAAATTAAAAGAACTTGTAGGAGAAATGTGGGGCGTTGATGGCGAATGGGTCAGCTTGGGTCATGGAGCCGGAAATGTTTTAGACAGTATCGCCAAGACCGTTCTGGAGGACGGAGATGAAGTTCTGTTATCAACCCAGTCCTATGGACTGTACAGTGAAATATCCAAAATCATGGGAGCAAAAGTTTATGATATTCCGTTAAATGACCGGTATACCATAGAGTTGAAGGATTTTGTGGATAAAATCACGGAGAAGACAAAACTTATCTGGATTTGCAATCCCAACAACCCTACCGGTTCAGTGATTGATAAGAATACCTTTGATTCATTGATTGATGCACTGCCACAAAACTGTTGGGTAGTTGTGGATGAAGCCTATGCGGATTTTTCAGATGCAGATAAGATGCCGGATGTGATGAAGTACATAAAAGAAGGCAAGCAGGTTATTTTGGTCAGAACATTCTCCAAATATTACGGGCTGGCCGGCGGAAGAATCGGATATCTTGTGGCAAATCCGGAATTTATTAACTGGTATGATACGGTATCGGAACCTTTCAATGCAAACCGTATCGGTCTGGCAGGCGCAGTGGCGCTGATGGAAGAGGAAGGTCAAAAAGAGGCAAAAAAATATGGTGAAATCATTAAGGCAGACAGAGAAATGATGAATGAGGAATTGGAAAAGATGGGATGTACATGTCATAAAACCTATACAAACTTTGTATTTTTCAGCACGCCTTATGACGCATCAGTGGTAGCTGAAGAATTATTGAAAGTGGGAGTGATTGTCAGACCTTGCGGAGGATGGGGATATGACAAACATATCCGCGTAACTGTGGGTACAACAGAGCAGAATAAGATTTTCCTTGCAGAAATCAAAAAAATATTTGAAAAATTGGCAGAGTAGGAGGAACTTATGAAGATAGCGATTTGTGATTATAAAGAACCGTTAAACAGAGATTTGGAAATTGAAAAAGGAATCTTTAAAAAACTTCTGGGAGATGATACGGAAATTTCGCTTTATGTCCATGAAGGAGATAATCAGGCGTTTAAAGAGGCAATAAAGGATGTGGACGGTATATTGACATCCTATCTGGAATTTCCCAGAGAAATCATTCAGAGTAATCCTGATTTGAAAGCGATTTCCATAGAAGCTACCGGTTATAATTTTGTAGATGCTGATGCGGCTCAGGAACAGAATACCGGTGTGGCGGTAATTGGTGAATACTGTACACAGGAAGTTGCCGATCATTCCATTGCATTAATGTTGGCGGTGGCAAGAAAACTGAAACATTATGACAGAGAAATAGAGCAAAAACATATCTACGATTATAATTCCACCTCGGGAATGATACGTTTGGAAGGTTCTACCATGGGAATTTTAGGTCTGGGAAAAATAGGAAAGGCTGTTGCAAAACGTGCCCAAGGTTTTGGGATGAATGTAATTGCATATAGCCCAAGCTGTACACCGGAAATTGCCGAGCCTTTAGGAGTCAGACTGGTCAGCAAAGAAGAACTATTTCAAACATCTGATGTTATCAGTGTTCATATGCGACTGACACCGGAAAATGAAAATATGCTGAACAAAGAAGCTTTCGATATGATGGAAAAGAAACCGGTCATCGTCAATGTCTCAAGAGGAGCCATGATTGATGAACAGGCACTGTTAGAAGCATTGAACAGCGGAAAGGTGTTTGGTGCCGGATTGGATGTGCTGGTAGAGGAGACAAATGAAAACACACGGAAAAGTCCGTTTGTGGGAAGAGAAGACGTGGTATTGACGCCACATATGGCATTCTATTCTGACTTTGCTCTGTATGAATGTCAGAGAATTGCGGCAGAAAATTTGTGCTATATGCTGTCAGGTGATCAGGATAAAGTATTTAAGATGGTAAATGATGTAGATGTAAGCGTAAATAAAAAGTAATTTTGCTAGGAGGCAAAAATGAAAAGTTTTTTGAAAGAAATCGACAAGAAAATATATTTTGGCAGTGCTGCCATTGTGATTGTGATGGTACTGGGATTGATTTTTGTACCTGATTTTGTTCAAAAAGCGATTTATGCACTATTTCATATTGTGATTGACAAATTCGGCTGGCTGTATATTCTGGTCAGCGTGTTCTGTTTTGGATTGTTTTTCTACATCTATTTTGGAAAATACGGGAATATCAAGCTGGGAAGACCGGAGGAGAAACCAAGATTTTCAACCTTCAGCTGGGCGGCAATGATTTTCACCTCAGGAGCCGGTTCCAGCACGGTCATCTTAGGGTTTGCGGAACCTATTTATTACCTGAAAACCACTCCCTTTGGTGTGGAGAAAATGTCTGATCAAGCCTATGAATATGCACATATGTATGGACAGTTCCATTGGGGATTTAGCGCATGGGCATTTTACATACCGGCAGTGGTGGCGATTTGTTATATGCTGTATATCAGAAAATCCAAAGATGTCAAATTGTCAAATACGCTGACGCCGTTGCTGGGAAAACGATTTAAGCACAGTCTTTTTGGAAAACTGATGGACATTGTTGTGGTATTTGGAATTATCGCCTCCATAACCACTTCCTTAGGTCTGGCAGTGCCGGTTATGTCAAAACTGATATCCAATGTGTTTGGGATTGCGGATGCGACACCGCTTCGGATGGCGGTCTTTGCCATATGGTTTTTCATATTCGGCTGGAGTGTTTTCAGAGGATTGGATAAAGGAATCAAACAGTTGACCAATGTAAATATGGTTATTATATTTGGTTTTTTACTGATAATTGCTTTATTAGTACCACTCTCAAAAATTTTTGAGATGGAAATAAACAGTGTCGGGCTTTATATCAGCCAGCTTCCCAGAATGATATTCTATACGGACCCTTTTGGCAGTCAGGAATTTGTTCATAATTGGACCATATTTTACTGGGGATGGTGGTTATCCTTTTTGCCGATTATGGGAATGTTTATTGCCAAGGTTTCCAGAGGAAGAACTTTAAAACAGGTAATTTTGGGGCAAATGGTCTGGGGAAGTCTGGGATGTTGTACATTTCTGGGGCTGTCAGGAGGATACTCCCTGTATTTACAGAGAAACGGAATTGTCGATTTGGTTTCCATATTGGAGACAGAGGGGAATGCAGGTGTTGTTCTTGCAATTATGAAAACTCTTCCATGCAGCAAAATATTAATTGTTTTGCTTGTGATATTGTGCTTTGTATTTTTGGCAACGACCATTGATTCTACTTCTTTGGTGTTGGGAAACGCTACATCTAAGGAACTGGATCCGGATAAAGACCCGCATTTGTACAACAGATTCAGTTGGGCAATCGCAATCTTTGTTTTGTCCATCGGTCTGACGGCAGTGGGTGGTCTTGATCTTGTACAGAAGTTTGCAATTGTACTGGGATTTCCGTTGATTTTTATTGTGATATTCATAACAATATCCGCAATTAAAGCAATGAAAGAGGATTTTGGTTCAAAGAGTAAAGAAGAAATTATTGAGATATGTCAAAAATCCAATATAAAAGAAAAGAAAGGAAAGGACGAAAAATATGGAAAGTAAAATTAAAAAGTATTTAACGTTAATTGTGTTAGGTCTGGCAGGAGGTTCAATATACATATTCCCTTATTTAAAGTATGTATTTTATGATCCGCTAATTGAAGTGTTGGGTATTACAGATACACAGTCAGGACTGTTACTTACAATGTATGCCATAGGTTGTGTCATTTTGTATATACCGGGAGGTATTCTGGCGGACAAAATGAATCCGAAAAAGGCGCTGATTTTCTCTTTAGTGGTAGCCACGATTCTTACCGGAGTGTTTGCATGTATGATTGCATTAGGTCTGCCTGCCGGAGTATCCTATGGTATCTCCTTGGTTATCTGGTTATTAATGGCATTTGCATCAGGTTTTGTATTCTGGACAGCCCTCTTAAAGGCAATAAGAATTATCGGTTCCGAGGAAGAGCAGGGTACCATGTATGGAATTTATTATGCAGCAAACGGTACGGCAGCAGCCAGTGTTGCGGCAATTAATTTGTGGGCATATAATGCAGGTGGCGGCGATGCCGATATGCAGGGCGGATTTTTCTGGGCTGTTGTATCTATGGCGATACCGACTTTAGTAGCGGCGATATTGATAGGTGTATTTTTAAATGGAAAATCTGACAAAGATCTTTCCACATCAGAAGAAGATAAGTTCCACTTTGCAGATGTATTTACCGTATTGAAAAATCCGGCAATATGGGCAATTTCTATCGTAATGTTTTGCGTATATGGAGTATACAGTTGTACCTCATATTTCACACCGTATTTAACAGATATACTTTCGTTCTCAACCACCACAGCAGGAATTTTCTCAATTATAAGACAGTACATAGTCATGCTGGTTGCAGCTCCACTGGGTGGAATTTTAGCAGACAAAGTATTTAAGTCAACACTTGGCTGGTTCCGATGTGGCGGTGCAATTCTTGCCATATCCATCATTCTTGTAATCATCGGAGGAACATTAGGATTTCCGACAATGCTGATTGCCATTTTAACATTAATTCCGGGACTTTTTGCAATGTGCCTGTACGGCGTTATGTTCTCCTCACTTCACGAATTGAACATTCCGGTAAAAGTGGCAGGAACCGCCATTGGAATTGCTTCTATTGTAGGATATCTTCCGGACATGTTTTTGAATACAATCTTTGGAAATATGCTTGACAATACACCGGGAGCAGGCGGTTATATGCAGATATTTACAACTTTGGCTGTTTTTTGTATTATAATAGTAGTAATTTGTTCTGTCTTATATGCAAAGTTTGTTAAGGTAAAAAAGAATAAATAATTATTAAAATAGGACCGGGACAACGGAAAAGCAGGTTGTCCCGGCATTGTTTCAAGGGGTATCAAATATGAAAAAAATATTGGAAAAATACAGAGACAAAGGGCAGGAAATTTTAGACTGGCTGAATGAACACCCGGAAGTGTCAGGCCAGGAGAAAAAGACCTGTGAATATTTAACAGGAATATTAAAAGACTATGGATACAGGATTATTTCGCCGAGAGCCAGAATGAAATATTCTTTTTGTGCCATTCATCCGGAAAAGGAGAAGCAAAATCTTCCGAAAATAGCCGTTTTATGTGAATATGACGCCATGGAAGGAGTGGGGCACGGATGTGGACACTCAGCCACCTGTGCAGCCAGTATTATCAGTGCATTGGCGCTCAATGATGCACAGGCTGATTTACCATTTCAGGTGGATATTGTGGGAACTCCCAATGAAGAAATCGGGGGAGGCAAAATCAAAATGATGGAGCATGGCGCTTTTAATGAATATGAATTTGCCATCGTTACACAGGCATATCCCACCAATGAACCGTGCTTTACAACGCTGGCATCCAATGACCTTCTCATAGATTTTTATGGAAAACAGGCTCATTCTTCTGTAAATCCGTGGGAAGGAATTAATGCATTAAACGGCGTTCAATTATTTTTTCATGCTTTAGATATGATGAGAATTACCTTACGGGAAGGGGATCAGGTACACGGAGTCATCTTAGATGGCGGTAAAATTCCTAACGTGATACCTGAAAAAGCCACTGCTTATGTGTATTTGCGGGCGAAAACATTGAACCGGTTAATGGAATTAAAGCAGAAGGTCATCAATTGTGCAGAGGGCTGCGCCAAGGCGGTAGAAAACAGAGTCAACTATTCCCAGAGAAATCCGGACTATGCGGAAGTATTTGTGGGAAAAGAAAAAAATAAAATCGTATGTGATGTGTTAGAAGAATTGGGATTTCAATGGAACAGCACAAGTGTGGCACGGGGTTCCAGTGACATCGGAAATCTGGATGTACTGATTCCTGTCTTTAATCCTATGATATCCACGGGAGTGGAGGAGGTTCCTCTTTATTCCAGAGAATTTTCTGATTTGATGAAAACAGACGCCGGTACACGAGTTATGGTAAACGGCGCAAAGGTCATCATGAGAATTATTGAAAAACTTTCTGAGAACAAAGAATTAATTGATGCAGTAAAAAAGGAACACGCAGATTACAGGTCAAGTAAAAATACGGAGAAACAGTGAAATAAAATCATGAAATAAAAAGTAAATACAGAAAAAATAAATAGTAAAAAGTAAATACAGAGAAAAATCTCTTGAAACAAAATGAGATTTTGGATAGAATAAAAATATCGTTTTTGGTTTATGAGGAGAAGCACATTTCCTAATGGGGAGATGTGCTTTTTGTATGTAAAAACAGTTGACATTATGTCTGATACGACATATTATGAAAGGAGAATCGATGGAAAAGTTTACAGTAGATTTTTATTCTACAGAAAATGGAAAGCAGCCGGTAAAAGATTTTTTAATGTCCCTCAATCCCAAAATGATAGCAAAATTCTTAAAGATAACAGAATTGTTGGAAAATAATGGCGAAAAAGTAGGAATGCCATATTCCAGAAATCTGGAAAAAGGTATATTTGAAATTAGAGTGATTAGTAATAATAATATCGTCAGAATTTTATATTTTTTTACGAAGAATAAGAAAATAATATTGACAAATGGTTTTATTAAAAAAAGTCAGAAAACGCCGAAACAGGAAATTAAAAAAGCTCTATTATGTAAAAAAGATTATGAGAGGAGATGTAAGGATGAATCATTTTGAAAAATTTAAAAGAGAGATGCTTGAAAATCCTAAAATAAAAGAGGAATATGATGCACTGGAGCCGGAATTTAATATTATCCAGGCAATGATTGACACTAGAAAGAAACAGAACCTTACGCAAAAGGAATTGTCCCGGAGAACGGGGATTACACAGGCAGATATCAGCAGAATCGAAAACGGGACAAGAAATCCCAGCTTAGATATGTTAAAAAGATTGGCCAAGGGAATGGGGATGCGACTAAAGTTGGAACTTATACCGGATAAAAAATGATTGGGCTTTATTTCCCAATCATTTTTAATAAATACGGTATTTCTACTTCAAAGTTCACAGCGTAATCCACAGCGTCAGGGTCATTGTATGTATTCCGTATGCAGGCGCAGGTATAGTCTGCGGCGATTTTTAAAGAATCATACACGGAAAAGTCATTCATTAATGCCCCGGTAAAGGTGCTGGCAAACACATCTCCGGTGCCGTGGGATTTCATAGGGATTTCTTCTGTGTCATAGCAGAAGAAGTTTTTTGATTTCACGTCATATCCCATAAATCCGAAACGATTGTCTCCCAGTTTTACACCCGTAATGACAACTGTTTTGGCACCCAGTGTTCCAAGCTCCAGAAGCAGCGCTTTTATCTGGTCCATGTCTGCGTCTTCTCCCACATATTCTTTATTTAGCATGAAACATGCTTCGGAAATGTTAGGCAGTATAATATCCGCTTCCCCACAGAGTTTTGCCATCTCCAAGGCAAAATCCGGAGAAAATCCGGCATACATCTTTCCGTTATCTGCCATTGCCGGATCCGCCACAATATAATTATGCTCATTTCTAAATGTATGAAAATAATCTGACACAATCTGTACCTGCTCTTTGGAACCCAGATAGCCGGTATAGATGGCGTCAAAAGCAAATCCTTCCTTCACCCAGTGATTTTTGATACCTTCCATATCTTCCGTCAAATCCCGAAAAGTAAAATTGCTGAACATGGTGTGGGTAGACAACACCGCAGTAGGTACGATGGCTGTCTCAGCACCCATGGCAGAAATAATCGGTAATGCTACTGTCAGGGAGCATTTTCCCAGACATGAAATATCCTGAATCGTTAAAACTCTTTTCATAACAGACTCCTATCAAATTTTTTATTGTAAAATGCCGGAGATTTCAGTTTTTTATTCCATATGAAATGACCATTTTACAATGCCGGTAAAATAAAGTATAATCCTTTTATGGTATTGTTGATATTGCCATAATGAGAAAAAAATATAATACCAGAGGAAATCTTATGCTTACTTATAATTTTGAAAAAAGAGGGAAACAATCTCTTTATGAATATTTATATTACTGCATCCGGGAAGACATTTTATCGGGAAAGATTAAGGCAGGAGAAAAACTTCCGTCGAAACGGGAGATGGCAAAGAACCACGACATCAGTGTGATTACAGTAGAAAATGCCTATGCGCAGCTGATTGTGGAGGGATATATTTATACCCGGGAGAAGAAAGGATATTTTGTCAGTGAGATTGTCAGGCAGTATATGCATTCCGATTCCACGCGTACAGACAAAAGGACAGAGAACAAAAAAAAGAACAAATTTACGGAAGAAAAAAAACAATGGCTGGTAGATTTTAACTCAAATCATATTATGTACGACAGTTTTCCCTTTGCCACATGGTCCAGAATCATGCGGCAGACACTGCTGGATAAAGAAAATTCTTTTCTGGTAAGTCCTGCGCCCCATGGAGTGAAAGAATTGCGGGAAGCCATTGCCAGACATCTGTCCCATTTCCGTGGAATGGAAATTGATGCCGACAATATTATTGTGGGCGCCGGAACCGAGTATCTGTACAGTATTATTGTGCAGCTACTGGGAAAGGATCAGGTGATTGCAGTGGAGGATCCGGGATATCAGAAAATCAGCAGAATTTATGAGAGCAACGGAGTAAAATGCCTCCATCTGCCCATTGACCAATCGGGGATTCAGACAAAAGCATTGTCAGGGAAAAAAATAGATGCAGTACACATTTCACCCTCCCATCATTTTCCTACCGGCAGGGTCATGCCCGTTTCCAGAAGACAGCATTTAATCCGTTGGGCAGAGGAAAATCGGGGCTTTATTATTGAAGATGATTACGACAGTGAATTTCGCTTTTCGGGGCGGCCGATTCCTGCCATGGCGGGAATGGACAGCACCCGTGTCATCTACATGAATACATTTTCCAAAACGCTGGCTCCTTCCATTCGTATCGCTTATATGGTACTGCCGGATGAACTGATGGAGAGATATCATGAAAAACTGAATTTTTATTCTGGAACAGTGTCCAGTTTCGAACAGTATACTTTGGCAAAGTTTATTTCGGACGGATATTATGAGCGGCATATCAACCGTATGAGAAATTATTACCGTGATTACCGAAATACGATTATTGATGCCATTTGGCAGTCTCCGATTCATTCAAAAGTGACCATTGAGGAGGAAAATGCCGGTCTTCATTTCATATTGGGAATCAATAAAAAAACGGATGACGAAAAATTTAAGCAAATTTTAAGGCAAAATCATATCAATATTTCCAGTGTGTCCGATTACTGTTATAATGATTTGGAAGAGTTTCATCACAAATTTATTATTAATTACTCGGCAGTGACAAAGGAAAACCTGACAAAGGCATTGGAAATTATGAACAATGCGCTGGAATAAAAGCGTAAAAATAAAATGAGAGACAGGCAGGAATAAAAAATTGAACAGATATCATGGAATGAAACAATTTAAAATCGACATACCAAAACCGGTAAAAATAATCATCAGTCTGTTGGAGCAGAATGGTCATGAAGCATTTGCGGTAGGCGGATGTGTGCGGGATACCATACTGGGTCGGGAGCCTCAGGATTGGGATATTACCACCTCGGCGCTTCCGGAGCAGATTAAGGATATTTTTCACAGAACCATTGATACGGGCATACAGCATGGTACGGTCACGGTGCTGATGCAGCGGCAGGGATTTGAAGTGACCACATATCGGATTGACGGGGAATATCAGGACAGCCGTCATCCGAAAAGCGTGTCTTTTACCTCCAATCTGATTGAAGATTTAAAACGGAGAGATTTTACCATTAACGCCATGGCATATAATCCTTCTGTGGGGCTGGTGGATGCCTTCGACGGCATGGGAGACATGGAAAAGAAAGTGATAAAATGTGTGGGAGAAGCGGCGGAACGGTTTGGAGAGGATGCCCTTCGCATTCTTCGGGCAGTGCGGTTTTCCGCCCAGTTGGGATTTGACATTGAAACCCGGACCATGAAAGCCATCAGAAAATTGGCTCCCACACTTGAGAATATCAGTGCAGAGCGTATCCGTGTGGAACTTGAAAAACTGATTACTTCCAGTCATCCGGAGAAACTGATGACAGCCTATGAAGCGGGCATTACAAAAGTGGTGCTTCCGGAGTTTGATAAAATGATGGAATGTCCTCAGAATACACCCTATCACATGTACAATGTGGGCGAACATACCATTAAGGTAATGGAACATGTTCCTGCCACAAAGGAGATGCGGTGGGCGGCATTACTGCATGATGTGGGAAAACCATATTCAATCACATACGACAAAAAAAATCCGGAAAGAATGCATTTTTACGGTCATGCGGGGAAAGGGGCTGAGATGACGCCATCTATTCTCAGAAGATTAAAATTGGACAATAAGACCATTAAAGTGGTAACAAGGTTAGTGGAATGTCATGATGACCGCCCTGCATCCAAAGGGATGACTTCTGAAAATATCAGAAAAAGTGTGCATAAAATCGGAAAGGATATTTATGAGCAGTATCTGCAGCTGGTATATGCGGATTTTCAGGGGAAAAGCGAATATGGAAAAAACAAAGGCTATGACGGCTTTCTGTATGAAAAAGAGCAGTTCCGGTATATTTTGGAACACCATATCTGTACTGACAAGTCGGAGCTGGACATTTCGGGAAAAGATCTGATTCAGGCAGGATGCCCTACCGGTTCCATTATCGGTGATATCTTAAAAGAACTGTTACAGCGGGTACTGGAGAATCCGGAATTAAACCATAAGGAAACTCTGCTGGACATTGCAAAGACCATGTTCTAATCCCGACATTTCCTTCATATTTTAGAATAATGCAGAGAAGATATGGAGGGGAAAAATGAATGAAAAATCATTGACTGTCTTGGAACAGTATGAATTAAAAATCAAAGGCACTTACCGGTCTAAAGGTAACTATGGCTGTACGACGGATAAAGGAAAATATATTTTACAGGAGTACAACAATAGTGACGAGAAGATGAAGACCATGAGTGTCTTTTATGATTTTCTGGAAAAAAATCATTTTATTACGGATCGGGTGGTGGCAAATAAAGAGGGGAAGTATGTCACGGTAAGTGAGGACGGATACACTTACATATTAAAAAAATGGTTTGACGCAGAAGACTGCAGTAACAGCAACCCAAGGCAGCTGATACTGGCGGTGGAAAATCTGGCAGAATTTCATAAACTGACGGAGAATACCACCGGTCTTTTTCAGGAAGGCGGATTTCATCCGGGGAAAAACATGAGAAAAGTGATGGAACGTCACAGCGCAGAAATTCTCCGAATTAAAAATTACATAAAAAAAAGAAAGAATAAGAATTATTTTGAAATGTCCCTCCATAATATTATTGAAGAATATTACCAACAGGCGACAGATGCAGAACAACTTCTGGAACAGTCCGATTACAAAGAAATTTACGAGGAAAGCATCGCAAATAAAACCGTGAATCACGGCTGTTATAATTATCACAATATTCTGTTTCAAAACGGTCAGGTCATTATGGTCAATATGTTAAAGGTAAATTATGCTCCCGCAGTACAGGACTTGTATGATTTTTTGCGAAAAGTCATGGAAAAAAACAACTGGGATATCCCATTGGGAAAAACACTTCTGGAGGCATACAGTAACATACGGCCGCTGTCCGTGAGAGAGTTTGAAGTATTGAAAGCAATTCTCAGTTATCCGGAAAAATTTTGGAAGATTATCAATTATTACTATAATTCCAATAAAGCATGGTATTCCGAGAAAAACGAGGACAAATTGAAACAGTTCAGAAAACAGGAAAAATTACGGTGGAAATTTATCGATAATATGTAAAAAAATAAGAAAAAAATATTTTTATTATTCCAATTATAAGTTGTTTGTGTTATGATGTGAAGAAAATGGCAAAAGTATGTTGGAGGATTACAATGGACTATAAAGAATTATATAATGAATGGTTGACAAATCCATACTTTGATGATGATACAAAGACGGAATTGGAAAGAATACAGGATGATGAGAAAGAAATCGAGGATCGTTTTTACAAAGAACTGGAATTTGGAACGGCAGGTCTGCGCGGGGTCATTGGCGCAGGAACCAACCGTATGAATATTTATACCGTAAGAAAAGCTACACAGGGACTGGCAAATTATATTATTAAGATGCATGGGCAGGACAGAGGGGTTGCCATTGCTTACGATTCAAGGCATATGTCCCCGGAATTTGCAGATGAAGCGGCTCTCTGCTTAAATGCAAACGGAATCAAAGCATATGTGTTTGAGTCTTTGAGACCCACACCGGAATTATCCTTTGCAGTAAGGGAATTAAAATGCATTGCAGGAATTAATGTGACGGCAAGCCATAATCCGTCAGAATATAACGGATATAAAGTATACTGGGAAGACGGCGCCCAGATTACGCCGCCTCATGACGTGGGAATTATGGATGCGGTTTCAGCCCTCCGTGATTACAACAAATTAAAAACCATGAAGAAAGAGGAGGCACTGGCAGAAGGTCTGTATATTCCGATTGGTCAGGAGATTGACGACAAATATATTGAAGCATTAAAGAAACAGGTAAAAAATCCTGAAATTATCAAAGAAGTACAGAAAGATATTAAGATTGTTTACACACCGTTGCATGGAACGGGAAATATTCCGGTACGCCGGGTGTTAAAAGAACTGGGATTTGAGAATGTTTATGTGGTAGAAGAACAGGAAAAACCGGATGGCGCCTTCCCTACCGTAAGTTATCCTAACCCAGAATCCGAGGAAGCATTTCAACTGGCAGTGCAGTTAGGAAACAAAGTGGGCGCAGACTTACTTCTTGCCACGGACCCGGATGCAGATAGGCTGGGTGTGTATGTAAAGGGAAGCAAACCGGGCACATATCATATCCTTACCGGAAACATGTCAGGATGTCTGATTGCCGAATATGAAATCAGCCAGTTAAAGGAAAAGGGACAGCTTCCGGAAGATGGTGCGTTTATTAAAAGTATTGTCAGCACAAATCTGGCAAATGACATTGCAAAATACTATGGTATTGAGTTAATAGAAGTCCTTACCGGATTTAAATATATTGGCGAAAAGATGCTGGAATTTGAGACAAAGCATACAGGAACCTATGTGTTTGGTTTTGAAGAAAGTTATGGCTGCTTAATCGGAACCCATGCAAGGGACAAGGACGCTGTTGTGGCTACCATGGCTCTCTGTGAGGCGGCGGCATATTATAAGACAAAAGGAATGTCTCTCTGGGATAAAATGAAAGAGATGTATAACCGTTACGGGTATTGGAGAGACGGTGTTGAGGCCATCACATTAAAGGGAAAAGAAGGCATCGAAAAGATTCAGAGTACCCTGAAACAGTTACGGAAGCAGGTTCCTGAAACCATAAAAGATTACAAGGTTCTCTCCGTGAGGGATTACGAAAATGATACCGTAAAAAACATGGAAACAGGAGAGGTTACTGTGACCGGACTTCCAAAATCCAATGTGCTTTATTATGATTTAAGCGAAGAAGCATGGGTATGTATCAGACCGTCCGGCACGGAGCCGAAACTAAAAATCTACTATGGCGTAAAGGGAAGTGATTTCCAGGATGCAGATACAAAACTGAAAGAATTGGGCGATTATGTAGTGGATATGATTCACCGGATGCTTTAAGCTGCGGCACAGTAAATTAAATTATTTCATAGAATAAAATCAGAACACCATAATATATTTTATTAAAGATATATTATGGTGTTTTTATGCGTAAAAATAAACTGAAATTATTTCTGCTGATGGCAGTATGTATTGCGGTAACCACGGCATGCGGTCTTGAAAAGATAAAAACAAAAAAGACAAAGGATATGGATTTTACCGTGGTGGCGGAAAACGAGATGCCCACAGAAATACAGCAGATTGTCGAGGAGAGGAAAGAAAAAGAGTTTAAAGTGGCCTACTCCGATGCACAGTATACTTACATTATCATCGGATATGGAAAACAAAAATTTGAGGGGTACAGCATTAAAGTCAAAGAGATGTACGAAACGGAAAATGCGATTTATGTAAAAACAGAGTTTGAAGGACCGAAGGAATACAGCGCCAATGAAACAGACACATATCCATATATCGTCATTAAAATTGAGTATAGCGATAAAAATGTAATTTTTAGTGAATAAAAGAGCAACATGGACACATAGATTATAGATAGTTATAAAGATAGGGGGAGCATTATGGAATTAGAGAGAAACAACATTCATATGAGCAAAATATTAAAAAATCAGATTTCTACATTTTATGTAAGCCATGAAGCAGGACTGGCAGAAGCGGATGACATGATTGACAATATCATTCATCATCATGAGATTGTCAGTGTGGATAATACATCCATAAGAAATAATCAGTTAATTGTAAACGGAACGGTTTCGTTCGGGATGATGTATTATACCAATGGCAGCGATATGGCAAAAGGAACAGAAGGGGAGATTCCTTTCGAGGAGACAATCAAGCTGAACGCATTGGATGAAAACTGCAACGCGGATGTGAGTCTGGTTGTACTTTCCTCATCAGTAAAACTGATTGATTCGAAAAGCTACATATATAAAGTTCAGATTATGGCAAATATCACTATTAAGAAAATGGAAGATTTGGAGGCTGTATCGGAGATTCAACGGGAAAATGTGATGGTAAGGCACAGTGACCTTGACACGTTGTGTGTTGTGGCTGACAAATCAGATACATTCAGAGTCAGCGAAAGGCTGTCCGTGCCGTCAGGTAAACCGGCCATACAGAAAATTATCTGGCAGGATGTAAAAATTAAGACCATCAATACAAAGATGCTTGACGGAATGATACATATTGGCGGAGAACTAAAAGTTTTTCTCATATATATTCCGGAAGATGATGGAATGCCACAGCAGTGGATGGACACAATGATTAATTTCGGCGGAACCATTGATACGGCGGAGGCGAGAGAGGATCTTGTTTCGTACATCAATACGGTATTACACAATGTGGACATAGAAGCGGAAATGAATCAGGATAATGAAACAAGAGATATTGTTATCAGTGCTTTGCTGAAATTAAATATTAAGATTTATGAAGAAAGACAGATGAATGTTTTAGAAGACGTGTATGCACCGGATGCAAATCTGGTTCCGGAAATTGAGGAGAAAAAATATCAACGCCTGCTGGTGAAGAATGAATCCAGAACCAAGAATGTTGTCAAGCTGGACATTGACCAGAGCAAGGGGCATATTTTGCAGATATGCAGCAGTGATGCGGAGGTGAAGATTGACAATATTATTGTGGGCGACAGCGGATTAAAGGCGGTAGGAAAAATTAAAGTATGTATCATATATATTTCCTCTGATGATGCAAAACCATTGTGCTGTCAGTGTAAAGAAACAGATTTCGAGCATCGGATTGACGCAGACGGCATCATGCCGGAAGATAAATACTATATGAACTGGAGAGTGGAACAGGTCAACGCCAACATGATCAGCACCAATCAGGTAGAAATCAAATCTGTGGTGGCATTGGAGACCATTGTTTTTCGAACGGAAAAGAGAGCCTTTATTTCCCAGATTGAGGAACAGCCGATGGATATGGAGAAAATCAACGCCGCGCCGATGATTAAAGGTTATGTGGTTCAAAAAGGCGATACCTTGTGGAAGCTGGCGAAAGAAAATTACACCACCATTGACAGTATTATGAAAGTCAATGAACTGACTTCCGAGCAGATTAAGCAGGGACAACGGCTTTTGATTATTAAATCTTGCCAATAAATAGGAAAAAAAGTATACTTGAGAGAAAGAGATGCGGAACAGATGCAGAACAGATTTGCAAAAGCATTGAAGACAGGTATCACAAAGGAGACGGAATGGATAAATTAGAGTTAAAAGCATTTGGAAAGATAAATCTTGGTCTGGACGTTATCAGAAAACGGGCAGACGGTTATCATGATCTGGATATGATTATGCAGATGGTCGATGTGTATGATGATGTGATTCTTACAAAAAAAGATGATGATGACATTATCGTGAAAACGGATGCTTTGATTTTGCCAAACGGTAAGGAAAATCTTGCTTACATGGCGGCAAAAATGCTGATGGATGAATTTAAAATCAGACAGGGACTGGAAATAGAGATTCACAAAAGGATTCCCATTGCCGGAGGCATGGCAGGCGGAAGTTCGGATTGTGCGGCTACGCTCATGGGTGTAAACCGGATGTTCGATTTGGGGCTGAGTAAGGAAGAACTGATGGAAAGGGGGGTAAAGCTAGGCGCCGACGTTCCTTACTGTATTTTAGGAGGCACAGCCATCGCCAGAGGAATCGGAGAGATTCTCACGCCGCTGCCCACACCGCCCCGGTGCCATGTGGTGATTGCCAAACCGCCTGTGTCCGTGTCCACTGCGTTTGTGTATGGACAGATTCAGCCGGAAAAAATTACAAAAAGACCTGATATCGAAAGGATGGCGCAGGCTGTCAGAGAACAGGATTTATATCAGCTGGCGGAATTATTGTACAATGTGATGGAAGATGTGACGGTGCCCCGGTATCCGGTCATTCAGGACATAAAAGATGTGATGTTACGGGAGGGCGCTTTGAATGCCATTATGAGTGGAAGCGGTCCTACCGTGTTTGGTCTTTATGATGATAAAACAAAGGCGGAAAAAACGGTGAACCGGGTAAGAGATATGGAACTGACGGAACAGTTATATTTAACCAGATTTATATAGAAAAGTATATTACTGCAAAAAAAGATATTCTTAGTATTCAGGCTGAGGCCTTATGTTAAGAATATCTTTTATATTGTTTTTTTTATGTTGCTTTTGATGTTGTCTCTTATGTTATCATTTATGTTGTCATTTGTGTTATTATTTCGTATTCTCATGTACAGTTACATATGTTTGCCTTTATTCATCAAAGAAAATTTCATTTAAGAAAGTGAAATATTTAAAACGGTATTGGACAATGGTTTCATACTCGGTGTCCGTCATTGATTCTTTTAACCGCTCTTTGGAGGAATCAGGAACCACTCCGGTACTGGTATCTACAAAGCACAGTGGAGGATAGAGAACACACCACCAGTTATGACCTTCACCGCTGCCGATATAAAGAGTGTAGGACGTGTACTGTCCCGCAGGATATACGATATCGCCGTATGTTTTGGTAGGGAAAGTGTCTGTACCGAAACGGCTGCTTACCGTGTAAGAAAAGCCGTTTTCATCAATGATTTTTTGCGCAATGTTTTTGATTTTATCATTGTTCTGCGTAATAAAAAGGCTGGTTTCTTCTGCAGAAGCAAAGTCGCCGGTTTCTTTGTAAATGTAATCAACCACAGCGTCTTTGACCTTCAATTTCAGAGTCTGGTCGATGGGGGTGTCACTGTTGGCTTTTACATGAAAGCGGATAGTGTTTCTGGCAAGAGCACCGGTAGCGCCGGCATTTTCTATCTTGTAAAAAGCAATGAAACTGATTATTCCAAAAAATAAAACTATGTATGGGATATATTTTTGTGTTTTCATTCAAACCTCCTGTTTTGCTGATTCTCGAATCAGATATTTCTGACTACCATTTTCGATGACACGAAAGTCAGACAATGAAATTATTCCCCAAAAGAAACAATTTAATCAACGCTATTGAATATTTATTGGAATAAAGGTAAAATGAAAAGACGAAAAGAAGGGTGGTTTTTATGGAGAAAACAAATAATGCACCAATCGGGGTGTTTGATTCCGGCGTAGGCGGACTGACTGTGGCAAGGGAAATCAACAGACAACTGCCAAGAGAAAGCGTTGTATATTTTGGCGATACCGCAAGAGTACCTTATGGAAGTAAGTCCAAAGATACGATTATCAGATATTCCAGGCAGATTGTACGTTTTTTGCAGACAAAAGATGTAAAGGCGATTGTGGTTGCCTGTAATACAGCCAGCGCCTTTGCGCTGGATACCATTGAGGCAGAACTGAATATTCCGGTGATTGGCGTGGTGAAACCGGGAGCCAAAAGTGCGATAGAAAATACCAGAAATAAGCGTATTGGAATTATCGGCACGGAAGGAACCATCAAGAGCGAACTTTATACCGAGTATATTCATGGTATCGACCCGGAGATTACAGTAATTGGCAAGGCGTGTCCGCTGTTTTGTCCTTTGGTGGAAGAGGGGATGCTGCATGATTCGGTTACTTACGAGATTGCCGGAAGATATTTAGATGAGTTGAAAGAGCAGAGCATTGACAGCCTGATTCTGGGCTGTACCCATTATCCGCTGCTGCGCAGCACCATCAGAGAAATCATGGGAGAAGGCGTAAATCTGGTAAACCCTGCCTATGAGACGGCAATCAGTCTGGGTGAGTTGCTGAAACAGAAAGGAATGCGTGCGGATATTCATGCAAAACCGGACTATACCTTTTATGTCAGTGACGATACGGAACGGTTCCGACGTTTTGCAAATTCCATTATGCCCTTTGAGATAGAAGAGACAAACCGTATTAATATAGAGGAGTTTTAGTATGGAAGATAACGTTGTAATAAAAGTTTCCGGACTGCAGGTGGTAGAAAATACCGGAGACAATGTAGAAGTAATGGCTATGGGAAAGCATTACAGGAGAAAAAATAAGCACTATCTTTTATATGATGAAATAGAGGATGAAAGTCAGGAAAAGACAAGTAATCTGATTAAGTTTAATGATGAAATCGTAGAGATTGTCAGAAAAGGTTTTACTGACGGGCGTCTGGTGTTTGAAGAAAATGCCATGAAACAGTCGCTGTACAGCACGCCTATGGGAGATTTGCTGATAGAAATTCTGACCAATAAAATCACAGTCAGTGAACAGGAACCGGGTAATGTCACATTAAAGGTAGACTATGAGATTTATGTGGACGGACGGAAAATATCCGATAATCAGATTGAAATCAATGCTACGCATAAATAGATAATCAGGAAAGAGAGTTGTTGGAAAACAGACTGTTATAGAAAAAAGGGAGAAATGTAAAGCAGATTACATTTCTCCCTGAATTTTATGGAAAATCGTTTCGGAATTTCTATTTATTTCTTCCGAAAAGTTTCTTCTTTTTCTTAGGCTCATATACGGGACCGCGGATTCTTTTGAAAGAAGTGATATAAATTCCGCTGACTTTGGCTTTAATCTCCTGTTTAGGAAGAATTGTCTCGTATACTTTCGCATCGGCAATCAGGTTCATCACTCTCGGGCCTGCCTTAACCTTTACAATAGGAACTTTTGCCCGTCTTGCATATTTTGGAGCCTGTTCCATTACGATACTTGGAAGTCCTGCTTCCTTTAAACGCAGTTTTTTCTTATCTAAAACATATAAACTAATTAATTGGGAATTTTCTTCCATAACCCTCTGCTGGTCAGCCTGTTTTTTTTCTGCTTTTCTGCCTACGATATACAGCACCACAACTGCCACTAACAGTACGGCAGCAATGACAATCAGAGCGATGGAAAAACCGCTCAGAGCGATTAATGTTGTATTGTGAATCATTTTGTACCTCCATATTTTTACTAATCTTGTGATATTTTACCATTGAAAAGGTTAATTGACAACAATAATATAGGAAATATGATTGTGGAAAATCAAAATATATTTTCCGGAATATTACTGATTGGAAAGGATTTTAACTCTTTCTTTTACCGTTTCAGGCAGCAGTTTTGCCTGGGCGCGGTCCATATGCTCCGTGTCAATCGGCTCGCCGAAAGTTACAATGACTTTTGACGGTCTGATGAAAGGCAGATGGTTTTCAAAAATATCGGCGGTTCCCTGAATGCCTACCGGTATTACGGGGCATTTGGCCTTGGTGGCGATTTTAAAACCGCCCTCTTTGAAATCTTTCAGTTTACCGTCTTTTGAGCGGGTGCCTTCCGGAAAGAGAAAAACAGAAATGCCCCTTTCAATCATTTCGGCTGCTCCCAGTACGGATTTCAATCCCTGTCTCGGGTCTTTTCTGTCTAAAAAGATACAGTTTACAAAGTACATCCACCAGCTCAGACAGGGATAGCGTTTCATCTCTTTTTTTGCCATATATCCGGTAGGCCCTTTCATCAGGGGATAAGTAATGATGATATCATAATAACTGGTATGGTTTCCTACAAACAGAACGGCTCTGTCATCAGGAATGTTTTCGTGTCCTCTGACTTCAGGTTTTACTCCCGATAAAAACCAGATGCATTTTAAACCGAAGTTGACAATTGCAAGACTGCTTCTGTTTCTCAAATCCATATTAAATTTTTCGATAATTAATTCTGCTAACTGGATTGGAAGAGAAATTACAAAATATATAATCAGAAAAACTGCAACAAGAATAAGTCGTATCATAAAAACCTCCGAATGATATGTTTTATCTAAAGTAGAAAAGATGATTACCAGTCTCCTATCAGAAATAAAGAGTTACGACCGGTGTTCCTCACAAAATATGTTACCACAATATTCCACGAAATCAACTAAATTCCATATATGTTAGTAAAAATGTACAGCGAAATAAAATTAAAATTAGTGAAAGTGTCAGAAGTGACAATAAAATTGTTTTTATTTATTGAATTAATAGAAGGTTCGTGATATAGTAACTTTAAATAGCGAGAGTTCGCAGTTTTAAAGAGGAGGATTTAAAATGAAAGCTTTAAAGAAGATTTCGGCTGCAGTTCTGGCACTTGCTCTTACAGTAGGTATGTGCGTAACAACTTTTGCAGCAACAGCAGGATGGACAGATTATTTAGGATTTGATGGAAAACCGGGTCATACCTGGTATGAAGCAGCTGACGGTACTGTAAAGAATATTACAGAGACAGGTTGGACTGCAGAGTTGAAGCAGGTAGGCTGGGGTGGAATCTGGGGAGCCCAGATGACACGTGACGTTGATGTGCAAAAGGGCAAAGAATACCGTATCACATGTAAGTTAAAATCCACAGGCTGTGATAAATGGGTATTTATCAAAATTGCAACAAAAGAAAATTTTGCATATGGAAAATGGATCTGGCTGACAAAAGGCAGTGAGACCACAGTAGATGAAACATTTACAGCAGAAAACAATGCGGATACGCTTACATTCGGATTCGGTGGAGAATACGGTGACAGAGAAGCAACAGACGGAAATAAGCATTATGCATACGCAGGTGGAGCAAAGAAGATTGCGGCAAAGAAGGATGCAGGTGGAGATTCAGGCCCACATGATGATGTATTTACCGTAGTTTCATGTAGTGACTATTCTTTAACTGAAGCAGGTGCGGCAAGTGAAGAAGCAACAACTGCAGCAGCAGGTACAGCAGGAACAACACCTTCAACGACTACTACAGTAGCAACAGGTGATTTCACACCGATTGCATGTGGAGCAGCAGCAATTCTTGCAGCAGCAGTTATCGTTGTATTTGCCAGAAAAAGAGAAAATGACTAATGCGTAAAACTTGTTAGGCAGTAACAAATTTATAATGTACATAAAAAAGGAATTTCCATTACAGGAAATTCCTTTTTTGAACTCTTTGCAAAAAGTGAAGGTAAAAAGATTTTTCCGTTTGTCTCAATATAATGTGTCCGCATTCAGACAAAATTCCATATCTAGTTATTGTGAATAAAGTCAATAATTTCCTTTTGTAAATAATAGTCAAAAATAATGTTGGTTTTATGTAAACAATTGCAAAGAGTTGTTAAAAAAGTACAATAAAAATCAATTTAAAATCGTTTTTCATTGTTGATTTGTACATATTGTTGTGATAAAATTATTTCAAGAATATCACTATGTGAATTCTAATGTAGGTGAAAATTTTTTTCAAGAAGGAGGATGAAAGAAATGAGAAAGTTTGGCCGTAAAGCATTAGCTTTATCACTGACTATTGTTCTTGGTGCATCCATGGTATTAGCAGGATGCGGCAAAGATGAAGGAGGCTCCGCAGGCGGAAGCGCAAATGAGATCGGAGTAACTACCGGATTGGACCCGGAGACAGAAGGAGAAGTTTCTATCATGGTTTGGTCTGGTGATGGAGAATACTATGAAGATATCGGAAATCCGGACAGCAAAGCCGGAAAGAAATTAGCAGAGGCAAAGAATATTACAGCCAGCAATGTGGCGCAGGTATATGCGGTGGCACAGAAGTTCCATGAAGCATATCCGAACATTAAGATTAATCTTTGGTCAAAAGTAGGTGATCCGGATCAGGTAAACACACCGAAATGGGAAGAAGAAATGGAAAACTTCAAAGCGAAGTACGGAAAATATCCTGATATCTGGGGCTCTACAGATGTTATCAGAGATGTGAAAAAAGGTTTGGTTGCTGACTTGTCCGTTTATTCAGATGATGAACTTTACAAATCATATAACAAATCACTTATGGATCAGTTGAATTATTACGGATTCCAGGCAGGACTTCCATCTTACACAATTCCACAGGGTATCTGGGTAAACAAAGCTTTGGCAGAAGATCATAACATCAACGTTCCGGATCCTGATTGGGATATTGATGAATTTACAAGATTTGTAAAGAAGGCAGACGGAAAGACTTTCTGGGGAGCAAAGGGAACGCCTTTGAGCATTATTAATATGGGAACTGACAGCATTAACAAGTCCATCACAGAAAATGACACGGTTGACTTGAACAGCGAGCAGGTAAAGAGTCTGTTGAAATATCTGCCGGAATGGGCTGAAGTTTCCATCGATGTGGCAGATGGTGCAGGAAACCTGACAAAAGATATTGTTGCAGAGTCCAGCGCATATTCATGGTACTATTTCTGCAACAACAGAACATTAATCAACTTTGAAGATCCTTGGTTCCTGACAGCAGGTGCTGACGAGTCGGCAAAGGACAGCGCTTCTTACATCAAGTCATCTGATTGGGATTTCTATCCATATCCAAGTACAGATTATGCAGAAAACACAATCGAGTTAGTAATGGATCCGGTTTGTTTACATAACTACGCATTGGATGATAAGAATTCTGAAATGAGTGATGAAGAGAAAGCAAAACTGGATGTCACATACACATTTGCTTCTTTCTGGACAGCAACCACACAGGCAAGACAGGCTATCTTTGATCAGGAATGGTCAGAAAATGGTCAGATTAAAAAGGCAGCAGGAGATACACTTCCTGTAGTTACGGGTGACCTTTATGATGAACAGATGGAAATCTGGAACAGCCTTGATGCGCATAAGGTTTACAAAGACAAAGAAGGATGGAACAAAGTTCTTGAAATCTTTAAAGAGGGAAGCAGTTGGGATTACATTGATAAAACATGGTACTCCACAGTTACAGAAAACGGTGAATCAAAAGCCACGCTTTATGAATGGATTAACTGTGGACAGGAAAGTGTAGCAGGCGCATGGTTTACAGATAAGAACTGGGCAGATAATGTTAAGTCAAGATTAGCTGACTGGAACGAATCATGTAACAAGCGAATTGAAACTGCTAAGAAACAGTTACAGGAAGCTTTGGTAGAATACTATAATTTTGATGAAGCAAAATTTAAATAAAGAGTTCTGAAGTAGAATTTATTACTAATAAAATAAGCATTTGCGGAACTACATGTTGTGTGGTTCCGCTTTTGTGGTAAATGGAAAGGACAACAATGAAGAGAAAGATAGTTGCTATTGTCATTGCATTAGTGCTCATTGTTGCGGCGGTATGTGCTTTCAGTCTGATGGGGGATGAGGCGACCTATATTAAAGATGTAGACAGTCAGAAACTGGAAGAAGCATATCGTTTATTGAACACATCATATTTAAATGAAGGTGAAGAGGCGGAAATCTATTATACGGATTTTATTAAGCAGGATATGGAAGCCGGACAGGGAGAATATGAAGCGGTATTAAGCAACGGGATTAGTGCAAAACAGTATTATAAGGAAAATAAAAATAATCAGTCTGTCGCAGAACAGTTAAAAAATTATGGCGGACAGATAAAAGAAGTAGATTATAGAGACGTTGCCACATACAGAGTGAATGTATTAAAAGCGGGTCTGTATTATCTGAATTTGGATTATATTTCTGTAGGAGAATCGTTGTCGGATTACACGGTTAGTACGGCGATAAACGGCGAACAGCAGTATACAGAAATGAATACAATCGCATTGCCGATTATCTGGGAAGATACAGAAAAAGAGGAGTTTATCGGCAGTGAGGATAAAAAAGAATTTCCGTTAGACAGCTACGGAGATGAAATGGCCCCGAGTCAGAACAGAGTACAGGAGTGGACAAACACATATATTTATAATAATACATATGTTTCCAGCACTCCGCTGGTATTCTATTTGGAAAAAGGCGAAAACACCATTGAGATTGAAAATGTTTCGTCCGGCGGACTGGCACTTGGAAATCTGAAGGTGGAAGCTGCAATTGATAAGGAAGTTTCCTATGAAGAATATGCGGCAGCGCACAGCGATGCGGAATTAGTAAAAGATTCAGAAAATGCGTTGGTTATTGATGCAGTATATTATTCAAAAAAGAATTCAACAGATGCCACATACGGCACGGAAGCAAAAGATTCACTTACAAGATTCAACATAGATTACGAAAAATTAAATACATTAAGCTGGTCGGGAGCGGGTATTGAGGTTACTTACACATTCCGGGTAAAGAAAACAGGTAACTATCATCTTTCTTTCCACTACAGTAATGGAAAGAAGGAATTCCAGAGTTTTGAGACCATTAAAATTGACGGAGAAGTTCCGTTTAAAGAAATGTACAATTATGCATTTGACCCGGTTTCTTCAGGATATGAAAATGTTACCTTGGCAGATAAAGATGGAAATAACTACAACTTTTATCTGACGGAGGGTGTTCATACCATCTCAATCAAGCAGGAAAACGAACCGGTTATGGAAGCCTATACGTATGCTTTGATTTTGCAGGAGCATATTACGGATTTTGAATTGGAAATCACAAAAATCGTAGGCAGTGATGTTGACACAGAGCGTAACTGGAAGATGACAAAATATATTCCGAATATTGAAAAGTATCTGGAAGCTTATGAGACGATTATTCAGCACATCCGGTTTTTACTTCAGGACTATTCCCCGAATGGAAATGAGGGAGCGGTTCTTGCTTATTTAGATCAGGCGCAGGAATATATTGATACTATGAAAGAGTATCCGGATGATATTGCACTTCATACGGAGGAACTGACCGGAGCAGACAACTCCATACTGGTTGCTTTAAGTAACTTTACTACAGAAGTAACTTCCAATGATTTTACATTAGACAGAATTTATATTACAGGAGATAAAGGACAGATTGAGAAAGCCAACTCTTCCTTAGGCGGTTCTCTTTGGACATCCATTCGGACTTTGGTAAATACATTTACATCTGAAAAGTATGCCACAACGGTAGAAGATGACAGTGATACCATTACCATCTGGGTAAACAGAGCCATTACCCATGTAGATTTATTACAGAAGATGGCAGATACGGAATTTGTTCCTTATTATAAAGAAAAGACAGGTAAGGACATTAAAGTCAGAGTATCTACAATGCCGGATGTGAATAAGTTGACACTGGCGATTGCAGCGGACGAAACACCGGACATTGCATTGGGATTAATGTCCTACGTTCCGTTTGATTTATCCAGCCGTGGCGCTTTATATGATTTGACAGAGTTTGATGATTTCTGGACCACGGCACGAAGATTCCCGACAGGAGCTTTCGTATCTTATGTATATAACGAGGGAGTTTATGCAATCCCTGAAACTACAGATTTTAATGCGGTGGTATACCGTACTGACATTTTTGAAAGTCTGGGACTGGAAGTGCCTGACACATGGGAGGAATTGATTGATATCCTTCCAACCTTACAGAGATATGGTATGAACTTCTATCACAATATTGCAAACGGACTGACAGGTTATAAGTGGTTCTATCAGACTTCGCCAATGCTGTTACAGACAGGTGGAGAACTGTATGTACAGGATGATAACGGACTGGTTACAACAGGAATTGATTCAAAGAGTTCCGTAAAGGGATTACAGTTGCTTGGAGATTTATTTACAAAATATTCTCTGGAGACATCGGTACAGAACTTCTTTAACTCTTTCAGATATTCCGTAAATCCAATCGGTATCATCGGTATGGAAGATTATACGTTGATTAAGAACGGTGCACAGGAGCTGGATGGTAAATGGGCAATTTCCAAGTATCTGGGAACAGAGCAGGAAGACGGTGTTGTCAACAGAACATTCGTGGCAAACGGTACCGGCGGTGTTATCTTTAAGGACTCAGACAGGAAAGATGCTTCATGGGAATTTTTGAAATGGTGGACCAGCAAAGAAGTACAGACAGAGTATACATATACCCTTCGTTCTTCTTATGGAAAGACCTTCTTCTGGCTGTCAGCCAACAGGGCGGCGCTGGAAAATAACCCGATGGATGAAGCGGACAAGAAGATTATCACCGAGCAGGTTGAGTGGGTTACCGACGTGACAAGAACACCGGGACAGTACCTGCTGGAAAGAACCATATCCAACATCTGGACTACAATGGTATTTGACGGCACATCAGCCCAGGTGGCAACGGACGAGGCAAAGAACGATGTAAATAAGGAAATTGTCCGTAAGATGCAGGAACTGGGATACTATGATAAAGATGGAAAGATGGTTAAAAACTTTAAGCTGCAGGGTTATGACTGGATAAAACAAAATCAGGAGAATGCGAAAGCCAATCCGGAAGAGGAGGTAAGTACAGATGAGTAATGAGAAGACGGCTGTTAAGGCGGCAAAACCTTCAAAGAGATTCACTCAAACGGAAGGATTCCATTCATTTTTACTATTACTTCCTTATGGTTTGATGTTTTTCTCGTTTATCTTACTGCCGATTCTGATTGCAGTAGGATTGTCATTTACATATTTTGATGTAATTAACACACCTTCCTTTGCAGGAATGACCAATTATATTACATTGATTACCGGTGACGAAGTATTTATGAAATATGTACTCCCGAACACAGTTCTCTATGCAATTGTAGTAGGTGTGGGAGGATATGCACTATCCTTTATTATGGCATGGATTCTGGCACAGGTAACACCGAGAGCCAGAACCCTGTATGCCCTTGCAATGTACACGCCTTCCATGGTAGGTCAGATTATGATACAGGTTATCTGGAAGACAATCTTTTCCGGAGACCAGAGTGGTCTTGCCAATGCATGGATGATGAAACTGGGATTGATTGACCAGCCGATACAGTGGCTGATTTCCTCGGATTACTTTATGGGCATTATGATTTTCGTATCTCTGTGGTCGTCCATGGGTATCGGATTTTTGTCCATGTTGTCCGGTATTATGAATATCGACCAGGAACTGTACGAGGCGGCCTATGTGGATGGTATCAAAAACAGGGCGCAGGAGATTATTTATATTACGATTCCGTCCATGAAACCACAGATGTTGTTCGGTGCGGTTATGTCCATTGTAAATGCATTTAACATGGGATGGATTGGTGTGGCTTTAGCAGGTGCCAACCCGACGCCGGAATATTCCGGACAGCTGATAGCCAACCACATTGACGATTACGCATTCGTCCGGTATGAGATGGGTTATGCAGCGGCTGTTTCCGTGGCCCTTTTGTGCCTGGTATGGGTATGTAGTCAGATAGCAAATAAATTATTTACAGAAAAAGATGAGTATTAGAAAGGAGGAAAAGTAAATGGCAAATTTTCAAGGTAACAGAATTAATCCTTCAAGATTTTCAAAAGGACAGTTAAAGTTCCATGCTATCGCGTTTCCTTTATCAATAGTCATGATTATTCCTGTAATATATTTGATAAATCAAGCGTTTAAACCACTTGGAGAATTATTTAGATTCCCGCCGACCATTTTTGTACAGAGTCCGACGTTGGATAACTTTAAGAATCTTATGAATCTGGCTGGTTCTACCGGTATTCCGATGTCCAGATATTTCTTAAATTCCTTAATTGTTACGGTACTTACGGTAGTGCTGAACCTGATTATTACAATTATGGCGGCATACGTTTTTTCAAAGAAAAAATTTAAAATCAAAGGTGCTCTATGGGAGTTAAATCAGGCGGCCCTGATGTTCGTAGCGACCGCAGTGGCGATTCCAAGATATCTGATTATCGTAAATATCGGCGCTTATAATACATGGTTTGCCCACATTCTTCCGTTGATTGCCATGCCGGTAGGTCTGTTCTTAGTAAAACAGTTTGTGGACGGTATCCCGGATGCGCTGATTGAGGCGGCGGTGGTAGACGGCGCAGGAGATGGAACGATTTTGAGAAAGATTATCGTTCCGCTGACCAGCCCGGCTCTTGCCACTTCCGTAGTGCTGACGTTCCAGCAGGTATGGGGCAATGTGGAGACATCCAACAACTATATAACAAATGAAGCATTGAGAACATTAACATATTACGTAAACTCCATTGGTGTAAATAACGCAGTGGCGGCTGCCGGTATGGTTGCTGCAGCAAACATGATTATGTTTATTCCAAACCTGGTAATATTCATTTGCATGCAGTCCAGAGTTATGAACACAATGGCAAGTTCCGGTATTAAGTAAGGAGGCAGAAAATGAGAAAATTATTCAACAAATCATTGGTTCTGTTCCTTGCACTTACCTTTGTGGTAATGTCAGTAAGCGGTGTTTCTGCTTCACAGGCCACAAGTTATTCTTATACACAGGATGACGAGGGCAATTTAGTCAGAACGCAGGACGCTTATTTACCGGACAGAACGATTACGGATTTAGGATTACAGAATCCTGAAGATATGGTTATTGATGAAAATAACCTGGTATACATTGCCGATACAGGCAATGCAAGAATTGTAGTATACAGTTTAGACACGGAAAAAGTGGTAAAAATCCTGAATAAAGACAGCATTGCGGATGCAAAGTTCAGCGGATTTAAAAATCCGAAGGGGATTTACAGGACCAAGAACGGGGAACTGTATATTGCAGATACGGGAGCAAAAACGGTTTTCCGTTTTGATAAAAATTACAAATATGTAAGACAATATGACAGACCGACAGCTCCAATATTTTCTGATACAAACTATGAGCCAAGCAAAGTGGCTGTAGACAGCGGCAACAATCTGTACATTGTATCAGAAGGTGTGTATAACGGTGTCATTCAGTTGGCAAACACCGGTGAATTCCTTGGATATTTTACTTCCAATAAATCAAGACTGACACCGCAACAGGTATTTTTAAAGCTGATTTATACAAAGGAACAGGAAAAAAATTCAGAGCTGCTGAACACTCTGCCATCCACGTTCTCAAACGTTTTTGTAGACGGGGAAGGTACAGCCTATTCCACATGTATGGGTACAGGAGATGACCTTTTGAAGAAACATAGTACCAATGGTACCAATATGTTTAACAACCCGATTATCACATCTGACGCATTGACCGACGTAACCGTAGACGATAACGGCATTATTTATACGTGTGATACAAAAGGTTATATATGGATTTATACCATGTCGGGAGAAATGATTTTCAACTTTGGTGAAGAAGCAGGAGAAAAAGATGTATCAGGTCTTTTCTCATCCCTGACCACTATCGCCATTGATAAAGAAGGAAACATTTGGGGAGCAGACAGTGAGAAAGGTTTCTTACAGTCCTTTACACCGACAGAATATGCTACTACCATTTACAGAGCGTTAAATGAATATGAAAATGGTGATTATGAGGAAGCGCTGGAAGACTGGAGTTATGTATTAAGACTGAACCAGATGTCTGTGCTTGCCCATAACGGTGTGGCAAAAGCATATTACAATTATGAAGAATACGATCAGGCAATGGAACATTTTGAAATTGCCGGAAACAGAGAAGGCTATTCCGATGCTTTTTGGGAAGTAAGAAATAAATCGCTGCAGAAGAATTTAAGCACGGCGCTGATTATTATCATTCTTCTCATTGTATTAAAGATTGTCATCGGAATTATTGACAAGGAAAAAGTCATTAAGAGAAAGCGCAGGGAATTGGGACAGAAACTCAAGAAACTGCCGGTAATCGGAGAAATCGGGTATGCATTCAGATGTGCAAGACATCCGATTGACAGATATTATGATATCCGTGTCGGAAAGAACGGTTCGCCGTTGACGGCTCTGATTATCTACATTGTGTTCTTTGGTGTATATATGCTCTATCAGACAAGCAAAGGATTTATTTATCAGTATACAGATGTAGAAGATATGGATATGGGAGCAGTTGTTGTTGGATTTTTCGCAATCCTTATCCTGTTCATAATTTGTAACTATTTGGTGACATCCATCACAGATGGTGACGGAACATTGAAACAGGTGTTTATGATTCCTGCATACGGATTAATGCCGGCAATGTTTTCTATGTTAATTACCATCGGAATGTCCTATGTATTAACATACAACGAATCATTTATTCTGACAGTCATTATGATTATCGGTGTGGCATGGACCGTGGCAGTTATTTTCGAAGGATTGTCCACTGTGCATGATTACGACTTTAAGAAAATGGTGCTCAGTCTGATTATCACAGTTGTATTTATGTTAATTGCGGCCATTGTCGTTCTTGTGGTAATTATCATGTGGGAGAAGTTATATGACTTCTTATTAACAGTAGGAAAGGAGATAATAAGAAATGTTACGGACTAGTAGAAAGAAAAAATTAAAAATTACAGTCTTTGCAGTGAGTATCTTATTTGTCCTTTCGTTGGGAGCCGCAGTGGGAGCTGCATTCCTTAATACAAACAGAGATACAAGACCTGCCCCGGATAAAGTAACATCCGATATGAAGGTAGAATCCGCATATCAGTTTCTGTGTCAGGTAGGAGATTACAAATATTATTTCAGAGATGACAGAGATGTAATCGCAGTGGAAAATACAAAGACAGGTTATGTGTGGAAGACCGGTATTGACACGCCTCTTCCATCACAGATTGAGGAAGCTTTTGATATTGTACAGGATGCAAAAGAAGAGGGTGACAATGAAGACGTTCTTTCTTATGCAGAAGAGTTGGATTTTCAGGGAACCAGAGCCCAGAAAATCAGACAGGTACAGGAACTGGCAGACACGCCGATTGACTCCTCTTTCCAAAATGATCAGTATGCAGCCTATGCAAACTCAATTATTACAGTGGAGTATTTTACCGGAAGCGGTAAAAGTATGAAAACTACCAGAGTTTCATCAGCAGCAGAAGATGAGGATGAAGGAACTTCCGGATTACAGGTGGAAGATGAAGCAAAACACATCTATAAATTGGAATGTAAATTTAATCTGGATGACGAGGAATTAGGAATTAACGTTTACATTACCTTTGGTGAGGATGGTAAGATTAACTACAGTGTTCCTTATGAAGAAATTACCGGAGACGGTATCAATATGATGAAGCAGGTGATTGTAACACCGTTCTTAGGAGCAAGCGGCGGCGCCCTAAAATATTTTGACAATAAAGAAGGAGACTGGGTCAATGTTAAGGCAAAGAAAGTTACGCCGGGCTATGCTTTAATTCCTGACGGCAGCGGAGCCTTAATCCGTTTCAATGAGAATAAAGCGAAATTTACAGCGTATGAAGGTTCTGTATATAATGCAGACCCGTCGTCACAGCTGACCTATGAAAGTGTAGCTGATGATGTGGTTCCGGTAAAAGACCCGACCATGCCGGTGTTTGGTATTTCTCACGGTGACGGTACGCAGGCAGCTTTTGTGGCCTATGCAGATAAGGGTGATGAATATATGACTCTGAACGCCGTGCCGGCATCTACCACGGAAGGAGAAATCCGATATACATATGCTTATGCCGGATTTACTTATAATTCAGAGTTTTATCAGGTTATCAATCAGGCAGGAGAGTCCTACAGAAAAGTGCAGGATGAACCAAATAAGTTTGATATCAATTTAACCTATCAGTTTTTAAGTGGTGACGGCAGTGACGGAACGCCTTCTGCGGATTATGTAGGCATGGCAAAAGCGTACAGACAGCATCTGATTGAAGAAAAAGTATTGACTGAAATCAATCAGGAAACAGAAGATATTCCGATTCGCATCGACTTCTTAATGTCAGACTCCAAGAAGGGTGTCTTTTCTACCCAGGAAGTTACAGTTACTTCCGCCAGTGATGTAGACAGTATATTGGCGAAACTGATGAAGGATGGTATTACCAATATCAATACAGGACTGATTGGATGGCAGAAAGGCGGAGAAACTCTGGCAAAACCAAACAGCACCGGTATTTCCGGCAGCGTGGGATCCAAATCCGAATTTAAAGATCTGATGTCCAAATATGAGGAAAAGGGAGTAGATATTTCTTTCTCCAGAGAGTTTACTACCATTAATGAGGACATGATCAGTTATTACAATAATGCGGCCACACATTTGAATTCAAAGTACTTATATGTAGATCAGTCTACCGTACTTCCGGAAAATGTGCCGGTTGCAGAGTTTGGGTATGCACTGCCAAAGAAGACGGCGGCCTGGATGGAAGATTTATACGAGGATTTCGGTGATTACAGCCAGTCCTTTACCATAGACGGAGCTTCTAACGTACTGGTCAGCTCCCATGACAGTGACGGTGTGGTAAATACCGTGTCTGATGCGATTCAATATTATCAGGAAACTATCGGAAAGATGAAAGAAGATGACACAAAAATCAATCTTGTATCACCAAATAAATATTTGTGGAAATATACAGACCGTTACTTACAGTCAGCGGTAGGAACTTCCCAGTATGTATACGAGACGGATACAGTGCCGTTTCTACAGATGGTTCTTCATGGAACAATGGAATTGTACGCACCATACGCAAACTTCTCTTTCTATAGTACAACAGATCAGTTGAGAATGATTGATTACAATATTAACCCATCTTTTGTATTGACAGAAGAGCCTTCATATCTGTTGTCGGCAACAAAATCTTCCGATTACTATTCAACAGAGTTTGAGCAGTATGAACAGTTGGTGAAAGATATTTATGCAACAGTAAACGAACCGTTATCACAGGTGACAGGATACAGTTGGACAGGAAGAAAAGTAGTGGACAACGGTATTATAGCCAATACCTACGAAAAAGATGGAAACATAAAAACAATTATCATCAATTACACGGAAGATGATGTGACTGTAGATGGAAATACAGTAGCAAAATTAAGTGCTGCAGTTGTGGAAGGAGGTGTTAAGTAATGGCTGAAGAAATGAAAAAAACAGCAGAAGTTGAAACAACTCCTAAAACAGAAAAGAAGACAAAAGAACCGAAAGTGAAGGAAGCGAAAAGGAAGAAAACCAAGAAGATGCGTACCTATCAGCAGAGACAGGACAGAGCAGGTTATATGTTCATGGCACCTTGGATTGTGGGATTTGCCATCTTCACACTGTTCCCGCTATTCTTTACCGTTTATTTAAGTTTTACAAACGTAAAAACAACCGCATTGGGATATGATTTCACGTTCTCAGGCGTGGAGAACTACATCAATGCGTTTGTGGGAAATAACGAATTTTTACCGGCAGTATTAAGTTACTTAAAGATGATTATTCCGTATACATTTATTGTAGTGGTGTTATCGTTTATTATCGCTTACTTACTGTCCAAGATTAAGACAGGTAAGGGACTGCTGAGAACGTTGTATTTCTTACCGGTAGTCATTATGTCCGGTCCGGTTATGGAACAGATTATGACTGTACAGTCTGCGGGAGAGACAGTGTCTGCGGCAGAACAGCTGGCAGCCGCCAGAGAGCAGGCAACCGCTTACTCCAATATCTTTATTATGCAGATTATTGAGAGTTATTCTCCGGCACTGGCTCATGGTCTGGCAGGAATTTTTGACCAGTTATCCATCATTCTTTGGTTTACAGGTATTCCGATTGTATTGTTTATCAACGGATTACAGAAAATCAATGGAAGTATTTATGAGGCGGCAAAAATCGATTCGGCCAACGCATGGCAGATTATGTGGAAGATTACAATTCCGATGTTGAAGCAGACCGGATTGATTATCACAGTATTTACCGTTATTCAGTTAGGTATGTTCGGTTCCATCAATCCGCTCTACAGCCTGATTGAGGAAAAAACCGGTGAGACAGGTACCGGACTGGGATTTGCGGCAACCTATGCATGGATTTACAGTATTATTGTTTTGATTATCGTCGGTTTTGTATTTATTCTCTTTAAAGACAGAAAACCGGCAGATATCAAAGCCAGACAGAAACAGGAAAAGAAACTGAAAAAACTGGAGAAGCAGCAGAAGAAGAGACTGGCTGCCCAGAGAAGACATCAGAAGAAGGAGGCAAAGTTATATGGCAAATAAAAACAGTGTAGCAAAGAAACTTGATTTGTCCGTATTAAAGAAGTTCAGCTTTGCTAAATTCAAGAGATTTAAAGGTGTTCAGATTGTATCCAAAATAGCAATTTACTTTGTGCTGATTTGTATTGGTTTTATCTTTTTAGAGCCGATACTTGAGATGTTATCAAAGTCAATTATGCAGGCACGGGATTTGATTGATCCGTCCATTTCATGGATTGCAAAGCATGCCACATTGGATAACTTTAAAAATGCATCAGGCACCTTGGGAATTCCAAGTTCGCTGATTAATTCCATCTGGTTTTCGGCAGTGCTGGCAATCTGCCAGACAGCGGTTTCCGCAACCACTGCCTTTGCAATGTCCCGTTATACATTCAAAGGACGTAACTTTTGGTTTATAATGCTGATTATCGCATTTATTATACCGATTCCACTTGTAACGATTCCTAGAATTATCGTATTTACGACCGTGGAAAATATCATCGGAATTAAGTTGATTAATACGGTAATTCCGCAGATATTAATGTCTGTCTTAGGACAGGGAACCTATTCAACGATGTTGATATTGATATTCTATAACTTCTTCAATATGATTCCGAAATCATTGGATGAGGCAGCGATGATTGACGGCGCCGGCTCCATGAAAGTGTTCTATCATATTGCAATCAGATTATCTATATCAACCATCCTTGTGGTATTCTTATTCTCGTTTGTATTTAACTGGAATGAAACATATACTACAAGTATTATGACGGGAGATTCCCTTACATTGCTTCCGGGTAAACTGGCAATGTTTGATAACGGTATGGCTTCTGCCGGAAACTCCGTCAATGAGGCGAACCGGATGGCGGCCACGTTAATCGCAATAGCACCGTTACTGTTGCTATATGCATGTGTACAGAAACAATTCATCGAAGGTATCGAAAATACAGGTATCACAGGTGAATAAAATAAAAGGATTCAGGCATCGACTGATGCCTGAACCGTAAATAAAAAAAGAAAGGGCGAAAAAATGAAAATGTTAAAAAAAGTTACAGCAGTTATTTTAACGCTTGCAGTGGTTGTTACGTTAGTTAGTATCAACCCGTCAGAGACGAATGCAAAAGTAACCATCAAGTCAAAGAAAAAAGTTACTTTGGCGGTAGGCAAAAAAAGCACAATTAAAGTAAAGCAGAAAGGTGCAAAATTCAAATCCAGCAATAAAAAAGTTGCAACGGTATCAAAAAAAGGTAAGATTACGGCGAAGAAACCGGGAACATGTAAGATTACCGTCAGAGTGAAAAAGTCTTCCAAGAAGGTGACGGTAAAAGTCGTACCGGCAGCGGTAAAAGTAAAAACAGCAAAGAACCTGACAGATAAGGGAATCCAATTGAAATGGACTTCCGTAAAAGGAGCAACAGGCTATAATGTTTATTATTCGACAAAGAAAAAAAGTGGATTTAAGGTAAAAAAAGTTGGAAAGACAACAAGCGTATACCTGAATAACCTTAATGTGGGCTCCACATATTATTTCAAAGTAAAAGCCAGAGCAAAGGTGAAAGGAAAGACTTATTTAAGCGCAAAGTATTCCAACGTTATCAGTGAGAAGGTTCGTAAGCTGGTATGGAATGATGAGTTTAACGGAACCACTCTTGATTCTTCCAAATGGCACAACCAGGGTGCTACCGGCGGCGGTGGATATGGAAACAATGAATTACAGAATTATCAGATGGATTACTGTGAAGTAAAAAATGGAAATCTGGTTATCAAACCACAGTTTGAATACAATCCGAGAACAAAATCACCTGTTAAAAACTCATACTATTCAACAAAACTCTGGACCAAGGATAAATATTCTTTCACTTACGGTAAAGTAGAGTTCAGAGCAAAAATGCCAAAAGGAAAAGGAACATGGGCTGCATGCTGGATGTTAGGAAACGAGACAAACTATGGTTCATGGCCGATGTGTGGTGAGATTGACGTTCTTGAGACCACCAGCGACTGGTCAAAGACAGTGATGCCACAGTCCATTCACTGTAACAGATTTAACGGTATGCCGACCAGTTCCGGAAACAAATATAAACATACAACTGTTTCCACGGCAACTTCTGCATACCATACATACGGAATTATCTGGAATTCTAAAGAAATTACGTTTACCATTGACGGAAAAGAAACATGGACATACAATCCAAATACCTATTCTGCAACAGGTAATGGTACAAGCAATAAAGATATCTGGCCGTTTGACAAGCCGTTCTACCTGATTATCAACTGTGCAATCGGTGGAACATTAGGTGGAGAAGTGGGAACGGATTTCTGGACGAAAGCGGGAACAAAAGAGTATTCCACAGGAAATGTCAACGACATTTATCAGGATTATATGTATGTAGATTACGTCAGAGTATATCAGTAAATGGAAACAACGGGAGTGAAGCACACAGGTTGTTTCACTCTCAGTTCTTAATAATAAAAAATGGGAGGTTATTGTATGGTTACAATCAAAGATGTTGCCCGCGAGGCAGGTGTGGCAATTTCGACAGTTTCAAACGTATTCAACAATGCGGATATTGTAAGTGAAGAAACGAAACAGAGAGTTTTGGATGCGGTAGAAAAACTTCATTACATACCAAATATGAATGCAAAACTCTTAAAATCCAACAGAAAAAATACAATTGGCCTCTTTTTAACAAGCTTACAGGGTGATTTCTATAAAGTATTAACGCAGGCGATTCATTTGCAGTGTAAATTAAATAATTATCTGCTGAATATTTATGTAAGTAATGACAATTCACCGGATGAAATTTACAGAATGATTATTGCGTCAGGGGTTGCAGGAGCGATTATATACCATGAAGATTTAACCGGAGATTATGTAAAAAGAATTGCCACAGTAAACATTCCTATGGTATTTATTGACAGGGACAGTAAGGGAAAAAATATTTCCGGAGTTTTAGTTGATGATAAACTGGGAGCTTCTATGGCAGTAGATTATCTGATTAAATTAGGTCATAAACGAATCGGATATATGCATGGAAATGACTCGGGAGATGACAGACATCGTTATCAGGGATATGTTGAAATGATGCAGAAAAATAATCTCCCAATAGATGAAGACATTGTTTTAAGAGGATATTATGAAGAATCATTGGCGTACAGTGAGATGCGTGCTATGCTGTCCAGTGGAATCAAACTGCCGGATGCAATGTTCTGTGCCAATGATGAAATGGCATGGGGGTGTATAAAAGCTTTACAGGATGTAGGAATAAAAGTTCCGGAACAGGTAAGCGTCATAGGCTATGATGACAGTACCATCAGTGAATACTATAACGTACCGCTTACCACGGTACACAGCCCGATTACAGAGATGGGAAGTGCAAGCGCAAACGAGCTTTTCAGACTGTTACATGACGAGGGAGATAAGAGCGGTACAGTTACCAAACTTTCGCCGAAAATGGTTTATAGAAGTTCATGCGGAAAACGCAAATAGATAGGAGATTATTATGGAGAATTACAGACTTGAAGGACAGACATTCGTAATCGATGATTATGATAAAATGCCGGCTTTTTCAAGCTTTTTACCAGGTCTGGCAGGCGTAAAAGGCATTCCAATGTGGACCTTTTACACAAACAGAGGACAGGGTATGAACAGTTTCGGTATTGACAATAAAGGCAATGCCATTATGGAGTTCAATTCAGCCAATACTGCTTTTGAAAACACAACAGTAAAAGGCTTTCGTACATTTTTAAAAATAGACGGTGCATATTATGAGCCGTTTTTCCAATACGAAAAAGATGCAAAGCGTCAGATTCGAATGAACAAAAATAGTTTTAAGATTATTGAGACAAACGAGAAATATGGAATCGAAGTGACGGTAAATTACTTTATTCTTCCGAACGAAAGTATCGGAGCGTTAGTCAGACAGGTATCCGTAAAGAATATTTCGGGTACGGCAAAAGAAATGGAAGTGATTGACGGACTTCCGAAGATTATCACTTATGGAATTTCTAACGGAGAATTTAAAGAGATGTCTAACTTATTTAAGAGCTGGGCATACATAAAAAACATTGACAATAAAGTTCCGTATTATACATTGAGGGCTTCCACCAAGGATTCCGCAGAAGTTTCCGACGTTGAAGGCGGTTATTATTATCTGACGATAAAAGATAATCAGTTGCAGGATGTGATTTATGATGTAGATACCGTGTTCGGATATGATTTGTCCCTGATGACGCCGGTAAAATTTATTGACGGCGGCATTGAGGCGGTAAAGGCAAAGAAACAGTGCTTTGCCAACAAAGTTCCTTGCGGATTTACACCGATGAAGGAAACGGTGGCAGCGGGTGAAGCAATCACTTTCGATACCATGATGGGATTTGCAGGTTCTGAAGAACAGATTAATGCAAAGATTGATACATTTACACAGCCGGGATACATTGCGGGTAAGTTTGCGGAAGCAGAAGAACTGGCAGACAGTTTTACCTCGGATGTAAAGACACACACGGCAGCAGGTAAGTTTGACCAGTATGTGGAACAGTGTTATCTGGACAACTTCCTCCGCGGCGGTTATCCGTATGTTTTGAATAAAGATGGCAATAAATCTATTATTCATCTGTTCAGCAGAAAGCATGGTGACCCGGAAAGAGACTACAACTTCTTCTCCATTGCGGCGGAATATTACTCACAGGGTAATGGAAACTTCCGTGATGTTTCACAGAATAGAAGAAACGACGTATTCTTCAACAAGGATGTGGGAGAATTTAACGTAAAGACCTTCTTTAGTCTGGTACAGGCAGACGGTTACAATCCGTTAGAGGTAAGACCAAGTTTATTCCATGTAACAGAAGGAAAAGAAGCGGATGTGAAAGCTTACGTCAAAGAAAATATAGATGGTGATGCATCTGCCATTGAAAAGATTGTAGACGGCAAGTTTACGCCGGGACAGATTTCCAACACCATTGCAAAACTTGGCTTGAAAGTAAAGATGGACGACGGTGACTTTATCGCGGCAATCTTAAATAACTGTGAGCAGAATATCGAAGCAGGATTCGGTGAAGGTTACTGGAGCGATCACTGGGATTACAATATGGACTTGGTGGACAATTATCTGTCCATATTCCCAGATAAACTGAATGAATTCTTATTTGAAGATAACACATATAAATTTTATGACAGCGTGGCATACGTTGTACCGAGAGACGAAAAATATGTGATTAACAAGAAAGGTGCTGTCCGTCAGTACGGCATGGAAGTGGAAGATGAAGAAAAACTGGCACGTCCGGGATTTAATAAGTGGGCAACCAACTGGTTAAAGACAAAAGACGAGAACATTTACCACACCACACTGGCAGTGAAGATGGTAATTCTTGCCCTGAGCAAGTTTGCCCAGCTGGACGTTGACGGTATCGGAGTGGAAATGGAAGGTGGAAAGCCGGGATGGAACGACGCCATGAATGGACTGCCGGGACTATTTGGTTCAGGCACACCGGAAACATTTGAATTGAAGAGACTGGTAAAATTTATCGTAGAAAACTTTGACGGAGACGGTGATGTGGTAATGCCGGCAGAAATCGCTCAGTATCTGGAAGACGTGAAGGAAGCCCTTGATTCGTACAATGCAGGAACACTGGAAGATTTTGCGTACTGGGATAAAGTGGCAACCATCAGAGAAAATTACAGAGCGGCCGTAAAACTGTACTTCAGCGGTGAGGAAACATCTGTTTCCAAAGCGCACATCGCAGAGATATTCCGTGCATTTGAGGCGAAGATTGAAAAAGGAATCGAGAAAGCCGTCAAGATGGGAGACGGACTGGTTCCTACATACATTACCCATGAGGCAGTGGACTTTGAGCCTGTAGTAGATGCAAATGGCGAGCCGGTTATCAGCCATTACGGACTTCAGAAGGCGAAGGTTAAGGCATTTAAATCTGTAGCCCTACCTTACTTCTTAGAAGGTCCTGCCAGAATGATGGGTTATGTGGATACGGACACTGCAAGAGACATGTACCATAAAGTGAAGGAAACAGACCTTTATGATCAGAAACTTGCTATGTACAAAACATCCGCATCCATTGAGGAATGCTCCATGGAGAACGGACGTTGCCGTGCCTTTACACCGGGCTGGCAGGAAAGAGAAAATGTATTCCTTCATATGGAATATAAATACATTCTTGCCATGCTGAAAGCAGGATTGTATGATGAATATTATGAGACTATTACAAGAGCGCTGATTCCGTTCCTTGATCCGAACATGTACGGAAGAAGTACACTTGAAAATTCATCTTTTATTGCTTCCAGCGTCAATCCAAATGAAGATATTCACGGAAGAGGCTTTGTTGCCAGACTTTCCGGTTCCACAACAGAAATGATATCCATGTGGATTGAGATGATGATGGGAGGCAAAGTATTCACTTATGAGAATGGACAATTAGTGCTGAATTTTGAGCCAAAGATTGCAAACTGGCTGTTTGATGAAGGAGAAGTGACATTCCGTTTATTATCATGCTGTGATGTGACTTATGTAAACCACACAGGAAAGAACACTTACGGCGAAGACGGAGCCAAGGTTTCCAAGATTGAAATCAACGGAGAAGTTGTTTCAACAGAAAATAAGATTACAGGCGACATGGCAGAAGCCGTTCGTGACGGTAAAGTGGATAAGATAAAGGTTTATTTTGAATAAAAGAAGTTAGGAGAAAGCCCCGATATACAGACGTGTATCGGGGCTTTTTACATGAGAGAATGAAAACTGTAAAAATATGGTTGTAATGAAACGATTTTATGGTATGATAAAACAAAAAGATTGAAAGAAACTTTTTACGTTGCGTTTATGCTTGCACTGGAGGTGCAGGAACTTCTGTTTGAAGTATTAGGAGGAAAATTATGAGTGATTTAAAGTATTTGGACAAAAAAGGAACGTTCACTTTGGATAACCCGGATCTGACCAGTTATATGTATTTTCCGTTAGCTAATGAAGCGGGAATGATGAGCGCCATCACGCCGGATTTGGGTGGCGATATCAAACTGAATCAGAATACGTTTTTGCTGGAACCGGTCAGCAGCGAAAACTTACATAATAACAAATCATCCAGAAACTTCTGGGTGTATGTAGAGGGAAAAGGAGCATGGTCGGTTACAGGCCGTTCCGCCAGACAGCAGGCGAAACTGTTTGATGATGATAAGGAAGAAGTCAAACTGACTGCCGGCATTATGTGGCATCAGGTAGAGAGACAATCGAAGGAGATGGGATTAAAGGCGGAGATGACCAGTTTTGTTCCGCAGACAGAGGAAAAAGTGGAACTGACAAAGTTTGAGATAACCAACACTTCGGACAAAGAACAGACTATCACTCCAACCGTAGCAGTACCGCTGTATGCCCGTTCTGCTTCCAATATCAGAGACCACAGACATGTAACTTCTCTTCTTCACAGAACATATACCATCAAGAACGGAATTATGGTCTATCCTACACTGACCTTTGATGAGAGAGGACATAATAAAAATACAATTTTTTATGGCGCACTGGCAAAAGAAGATGTGAACGGAGAAATGGTTTCACCAATCAGTTTCTGCCCGGTAACGGAAGAGTTTATCGGCAAAGGTGGAAACTTTGAAAATCCGTACTATGTAATAAAAAATAAACCGCTGCCCTATGAAGCAGGGGAGCAGGTGGACGGATATGAGACCGTGGCAGCCATCCGGTTTCAGGATGCCGTTTTGCAGCCGGGAGAAAGCAGAACTTACATACTGGCTTTAGGTTATGGTGAGTCGGAAGCAGAGATTACGGAAATCAGCAAGAAATATCTGATAACAAAACACTTTGATACATATCTGAAAGAAACCAAAGATTTCTGGCAGGAAAAAATTAATGTCAGCTATAATTCTGCGGACAGAGATTTTGACAACTGGATGCACTGGGTGAATTTCCAGCCCATGCTGAGAAGAATTTACGGCTGTTCTTTCCTTCCGCATCACGATTACGGAAAAGGCGGACGAGGCTGGAGAGATTTGTGGCAGGACTGTCTGGCACTTTTGATTATGGAACCGGAGCAGGTTCGCCAGATGCTGATCGATAACTTTGGAGGAGTCCGATTTGACGGAACCAATGCTACCATTATCGGGGCAAAACAGGGAGAGTTTATCGCAGACAGAAACAATATCGTGCGCGTGTGGATGGATCATGGTGCATGGCCGTATCTGACCACCAGCCTGTATATACAGCAGACAGGAGATATTGAATTTTTATGCGAAGAAAATACATACTTTAAAGATGCGCAGGTTCACCGTGGAGAACAGCGGGATGACCGTTGGAATGATTCCAGAGGAAATAAGCAGATGACAGAAGAAGCAGAGCCGTATCAGGGAACAGTGCTGGAACATCTGCTGATACAGCATCTGACGGCATTTTATGATGTAGGAGAACACAATCATATGAAGCTGCGGGGCGCTGATTGGAATGATGGTCTGGACATGGCAGATGAAAGAGGGGAAAGTGTTGCCTTCACTGCACTGTATGCAGGCAATCTGAAAAACCTTGCAGGAGATATTCAGGCGTATTCTGAAAAAACAGGAAAAGACACGGTTTCCATCGCAAAGGAAATGCTGGTTTTAATTGATGCCGATAAAGCAATTTATGACAATATCGGTCAGAAAAATGCACTTTTGGAAGAATATTGTGAAAAAGTCCGCCACATTATAACCGGCGAAAAAGTAGAAATCAAATGTGAAAAACTATGTGAAGTGTTAAATGCAATGTCAGACTGGATTGCAAATCATATCAGAGAGACAGAGTGGACCGATGACAAAGAAGAAAACGCATGGTTTAACGGTTATTATGACAATAGCGGAAAGGCGGTAGAAGGACACTTTGAAAGCGGCGTGCGCATGATGCTGACCGGTCAGGTGTTTACCATTATGTCAGGCGTAGCCACGGATGAACAGGTGGCAGAAATTGCAAAATCAGCGGATAAGTATCTGTTTGACGAAAAAATCGGCGGTTATCGGTTAAACACGGATTTCAAGGAAGTAAAAACCGATTTGGGAAGATTATTCGGATTTGCCTTCGGTCATAAAGAAAACGGAGCGGTATTCTCCCATATGGCAGTGATGTATGCAAATGCACTGTACAGCAGAGGATTTGCAAAAGAAGGATATAAAGTGATTCATACCTTGTATCAGCATTGTAATGATTATAATCTCAGCGGTATATACCCGGGAGTTCCGGAGTATGTAAACCAGAGAGGACAGGGAATGTATCATTATCTGACCGGAGCCGCAAGCTGGCTGCTTTTGACCGTTCTCAATGAGATGTACGGTATTAAAGGAGAACTGGGTGCATTAAAGCTTCAGCCGAAACTTCTGGCAGAACAGTTTACCGGCGGTATGGCAAGCGCCACCTGCATGTTCCGCGGTGTGAATGTGACGGTTACTTATCAGAATCCTTTTGGACTGGAAGTGGACAATTACCGGGTAAAAGAAATCTATATAGACGGAGAACTGTATGGACAGACAGATACCATTGCAAAAGAAGATGTAGACAAATTAGGTGACAGGAGCCAGATTATAGCAATACTGGGTTAATGAACCGGTGGATCAGAGAACCGGATAGAAAGTGAGGTACAGATTCATGTTTGAGTGGGGCAGAGCAATTTGCTATTCAGGATATAGAGAGGGACAAAGTCCCAGAACATGCATATATCCTTCCTATGAACAGATAGTAGAAGATTTAAAGATATTGGACGGATTGGGATTTAAATATATCCGTATGTATGACCCAATCAGTTATTCGGAAATGACATGTCAGGTTATCAGAGATTTGGGACTTGACATGAAGATGATGCTGGGGCCGGATTTGATTTCCGAGGTAAATAACCCGGGATGCCCGTGGATGAAAACCAATTTTACAAAAGAAGAACTGGCACAGCGGGCAAAACGCAATGATGAAAATATCGAAAAATTAATTCAGATAGCAAATAAGTATTCTGATGTAATCAACGCTGTTTCTGTAGGAAATGAAAATACACCGGAATGGGGCGCCAACAATGTGCCACAGGAACGGTTAATCGGGTTTGCCGACAGACTGAAAGCAGGCACGGGAAAACCGGTGACTTTCAATGAAGGCGCTTTTGAATGGGTACATCTGCAAAAACTGGCAGAGCATCTGGACATAATCAGCGTTCACTCCTATCCGTTGTGGTATGGAAATACGGTAGATGAGGCATTAGAGGTTAACAAGGAATGGTATGCAAAAATAAAAGAGCTGTATCCGGATAAATTTGTTCTATTCTCGGAAGTAGGCTGGGCTACCGACTGCGCAGATTTTACCCAGATGAAAGAGGGAGAAGCCAACGAGGAAAATCAGAAGAAGTATTATGACGGATTTTGGGCGTGGACAGACAGCGAAAAAATCATTGCCTATATGTTTGAAGCTTTTGACGAACCGTGGAAAGGCGGTAATAGGCCAAACGAAGCGGAGAAAAACTGGGGCATTTTCCGAGTGGACAGAACGCCGAAACAGATATTGAAATAAAATCAGAGCATTTATAAAAGAAAACCTCCAAAGCAGATAAGGGAGATAACCCAAATCTGCCTTGGAGGTTTTTTAGCCCTCAAAAAGTTTGCCAGCTTCTTTCTGACTACATATAGAAAGTATGATTGTTAAAGGAAAACAGATATGTAATCCTTTCAAATCGGTCAATGAATTTAAATTTATTTACATATGTGTTTCTGTTCTAGAAAATAGTACATATGTAATTTGTTGAAACGAAACAAATAAAAATATTTTTATGCATTTATACAGAATAATGTTTTTAATAAAAGGCGAGAAACGCAGAAAATCAGTAAAAACACAATAAAAATACTGCATAAAACGAATTGTGCAAATTGCACAAGAAAAATGTTTTTAAAACGTTTCATTTATTGAAAATACCCTACCCATGTGATAAAATTATACTATCTTAGATGCGATGCGTGAAAAGATGCGCGAAGCACTTTCCGGCATTTAGCAAATGCCGAAAAGAACTTTTTATGGAAAGGAGAAAAACATTATGAAACTCGGAAAAACTATGAAGAAAGGATTTGCGGTTGTCTTAAGTCTGGCTATGGTTGGTACATCAGTTACAGTATCTAACACGGCAATGGCGGATGCGGCATCCAGAGCGGAAACAATCGCATTGATTCAAAACGAAGCCAGTAACCTGGCGTTGGGCAGGAATGTTACCGTACTGCCAAATATGCAGCCAAATGAAGGCGGCGCAAACGGTGACGGCGTGAAACTGATTACGGACGGTGATGTTGCAGGCAATCATATTGCTACTGCATTTAACACCACTGATACAAGTTTTGTCATTGATTTGGGAAAAACTTACGGCGCTGAGGGAATTGAACAAATTGCCGTGCAGTACAAAGAAAAGAATAAAGGAGATACACCTGTAAATGGATATCAGATTCAGTACTCGGACAACGGTATTGACTATTATGACGTAAAAACAGTGGGGGCTCAGGCAGATCCGGACAATCCGACATGGGCCGAAGAAGGACAGGAAAATCTGGATGTGCAGGATGTAACTGCAGAGGAAGGAAAGGCAGTACAGTATGTGAAACTTTCGTATCCTGATTCTTATTCATGGGGTATTCAGGTAAGAGAGATTGCCGTATTAGATACAGATGGAGATGTTACGGAAGCGACAGTTGAAAAATGTGATGATGCGGAATCTGTAACAGTAAAATCAGAAGATTATAACTCCATTACATATAATATTACAGCAAAAGAAGGTCAGGTAGAAGCAGGTTATAAGTATATCGTATATCTGGATGGCGTTACACAGATAGGAAGTCAGGTAGACGCCGGTACGGATTACACAGTAACGAACGTATCAGGCGGTGTACATACAGTCAAAGTTGTTGCTTATTATGACGGAAAAGTGTCGGCAGGCATTACCAGTGAAGAGGTTGAGGTAACAGATATGTCTGCAGTGGTTACAGGTACAAGAAACCTTACAAATGTCAATAATAATGCGGATGCAAAAGTTACATCTGTTTCGGAATTTTATGATGAAAACTTCAGCTTGGAGACATCAGGAGTCGTGTTTGACGGTCTGATTCCTACAGGAGAAGGAAACAGTGTGGCACTCAGAACAAAAGGAACTCCGGCGGAGGTTGTGATAGATTTGGGAGCAAATTATACACCGGCTCAGTTTGAACAGGTCATTTTAGCATACTCAAACCCTAGAACATATGCGGCAACTACGGCTATTGCGTTTTCAACGGACGATACGGAGTATATCGAGGTTGGCGGAAGTACAGGATATGAGTGCAAAAAAGATGGCGGCGGTGTGGCAGATTTAAATGTTGTTCCGCTGGATGCAGAAAAATTAGCGGCATACGGTAAAAATTATGTGAGATATATTAAAATAACACTCAGCGAAGGACAGTTCGGCTGGGGTTATGTAGTTAATGAAATTTCAGTTATCTTAGACAGAGATGTAAGTAAGGCCGAAATATATGTTGAAGGCAAAAGTCCGGTAGAAGTTCCGGCTATTGCCGATAAAGAGTACACAGGAGATACCGTTACGGCAGATATAGCAGACACAGAATATTATACCGTAACTGAAAATAATGGCGGAGTGGATGTAGGAACATACAACGTCACATTGACATTAAAGAATCCTGCCGAATATTACTGGAGTAATGACAAAACAGGAACAGAAACTACGAGAACACTGACCTTTGATGTTACAAAGGCAGACAATGAATGGTTATCCGGTCTGACAATTGAATCATGGGTATATGGCGAGGAGGCAAAAACACCTTCCGCTGAGGCAAAACATGGTGATGTGGTATATACATACAGTACCAGTGAAGACGGAACATATGAAGAGACAGTTCCTGAGAATGCAGGTACTTATTATGTAAAAGCAGAGGTAATGGAAACAGCCAACTATGCCGGTCTGGAAGGTGTTACTCAGCCATTTGAGATTGAAAAAGCAGAACAGGCGGCTCCGGAAGGAATCGAGGCAGTAAAATCCACATTGGCAGAAAACGCAGACGGTAAGATTACAAACGTGACAGCAGAGATGGAGTATAGGGCAGATGGTGAAGAAGAATATACATCCATTGAAGGAACGGAAATCGCTGATGTTTTAGCAGGAACGTATTATGTCAGATACAAAGAAAAAGAAAATTACAAACCTTCAGCAGATGTTGAAGTCGTAGTGGAATCAGGAAGAAAACTGGCTGTCAGCCTTACACAGGGCACAGGCTATGTTTTAGAGGCTGTCAATACAGATGACACAGAAGTGGAATATGGCACCAGTTATGAATTTAAGGTTGCCATCAGCAGCGGCTACAAGAAAGGCAGTGCTTTTGCAGTCAAAGTAAATGGCGAGGTGGTAGAACCGGATGCAGAAGGTGTATATACAGTGGAAGTGACAGAGGATATAGAGGTAACGGTAGAAGGTATTGTTGAAGATGTACCGGCAGTTACAACACCACGTCCGACAACACCACAGGCAACAACACCGCAGCCGACAACACCACAGAAAACTACGGCGCCAAAGACTACAACAAAGAAAGTTTTAAGAAGAACAACTGTCAAAAAAGCATCTAAGAAGAAAGCATCTAAGAAAGTCAGCATTACATTTAAGAAAGTAACCGGTGCAAAGAAATATCAGGTACAGATTTCTACAACGAAGAAATTTAAGAAAATACTTGTAAAGAAGACGGTTAAGAAAGTGAAAGTAACCATTACAAGTAAGAAACTTAAAAATAAGAAAAAACTGTATGTGAGAGTAAAAGCAGTGGGTGCTAAGAGATGGTCAAGAGTAAAGAAAATTACAATTAAAAAATAATCAGAATAATTAATATGAAAAGGGGTGGTTTTTACCACCCTCTTTTTTTCTCTAATTTCAAAAAAAGGAAAAAATATTGGGGAATTTGTATAATAAAAAACGTTTTTGAAACAGATGGTTGGTTGTATTGTACAATAAATTGTGATAAAATATTAATATCATTGGTTTGAGAGTAATCCCGGTTTTATGAGTAAGAAAAGGAAAGGAGAAGTATTATGAAACTCAACAAGACAATGAAAAAAGTCTTAGCTTATGTTTGTGCAATTGCAATGGTTGTAACAAGCATAACGGTACATAAGGCTGATGTAAGTGCAATTGATTATGAGGGACTTACATATACCACTGCTTCATGTGAGGGTGGAGCAGATATCAGCTATAGTATTGTCAGCAATAGTATAGTTGGATGGGCAGCTCCGTGGTATGGAGACGGCGGCGTCACATTCCAGATTGTATTTGCAGGAGGCGATGTAAATCCGGCGGTAGATACAACAATCAAAGTGAATGGAACAGAAACACCGCAGGGACAAGGAGCAGTATCACTGATTGATGCGGGACTTGTCAAAATTAATCCGACGGCATTACCTGATAATGCATATTCCGAAGTAGAAATTACGACGAAATCAGGAAGTGCGGTCATCGTGTTCAAAAAAGGTGAAGCAACAGAAGGCGGAGAGCCTGTGGAACCTACATCAACATCCACGGCAGATCCGACACAGTGGCAGGAAGCTACCAGTACATGGACGACAGGAAACGCATGGAACATCTGGGCAGGCAACGGTGGCTCGGCACGGTATAAAGGAGCAAACGCCTTAAATGATTTTTACATTAATGTTACAGCAGCAACAGGTGCATGGAGTATACAAAGTTCCGCTGAAATATCAGGTTTAACAGCGGGAACACTGTATGAATATACAATCACTGTTGATTCCGATAAGGCGGGCGCTTATGTGGGAACCAAAGAGGATTATTCAAATTCAGCCTTGATGTACACAACATTAACTGAAGGTACCAATGCATTGAAAGGAACCTTCACGGCGAACCGCACAACGGCAAAACTGTTTTTGGAATTGGGTAATGAGGCAAATATTGACAGTACACTCCATGTTACAGGGGTGGAAGTGAAAGAGTATGTTTCAGAATCTGTTGTGGAATACGGAAAAAATATTGTTGAAGATAAAAACTGGCAGGGCTGGTTTGAAGCAGAAAGTTGGGCAAATTATGTTATATCTGAAAGTGGTACAGGTTATACTCTGACAGATAAGAATATCGGACCTAACTGGTATTCACTTCAGACAGGAATTGACAATATTGAATTCCTGCCTGCAAAATATGTATGTGAGTTTACATTGAAAGCGGCAGCACCAAAGCAGTTTAAGGTCGATAACAGAACAAATGGTGCGGAAGTGTTCAAAGAAGAAACAGCCGGTGAATGGACGGATAATGGAGATGGAACATATTCCTATAAATACAAGGGAACTTTTGACAATGATAAACAGCAGTTTATTAATGTTCGGGTATCATTAGGTTATTTTGCAGACGAAGAAAACTATGAAGCAAGCCAGACGGCAACCTTTGAAATGTCAGATTTTAAGATTTATGCAGTAAACCCGGATGAAGAGGAATCAACGGAAACTCCTAGTGAAATCCCACCGGAAACTTCAACAGAAACACCGACAGAACCGGTAGTCATTACGCCTCCGGAAGGATATACATTAACCACTGCAAATGACTGGACGACAATCGGAAGCTGGGAAATTTATAACGGTACATGGGAAGACGGAGAAGGTGTTGTTACAAATCAGGCACAGCTTTCATATAAAGAAGCAGAAGACGGATTGGATCTGAATTATACATATGTGTACAATAGTGCAGAATGGTTAATTCAGTGCAGATATACATTTGCAGGATTAGAAGCCGATAAATATTATACATATACAATCAAGGCAAATGATACGGTTGTTAAGACGGATACGGTTTTGGCAACGGCAGATACTTTGACGACAGATGCTTATAATATGGCAAATTATGCGCAGGGAACAGACATAAAACTTACGGCTTCCATTGAAGAATATGTTGCACCGCCTGCACCGGAACTGCCGGATGGCAAGACAGTGGCGGAAATTATAAGCGACAGCACATATAATATTGCATTAGGAAAGAATACAACTATTTATCCGGGATGCGCAGAAGGTTCTCAGGCTAACTTAAACGACGGCAGTGTTTCCACAGGACATTGTGCATTAAGCAGCGGATGGGGTTACACAGGAGAAAGTTATGCGATTATCGATTTGGGAGACTGGTATGATGCTTCCACGATTGATATGATTATTGCAACATACAAGGACACAGCCGACAATGATACTGTTGTTGGAAGAAGCTATTCCGTAAGATATTCGATGGATGGTGCAAACTTTACAGATGTAGTTGTAAACAGACCGATTCCGACCGCAGCAGCTTTAGATTTATTAGAAGATAAAGCTACCGTTGATCAGGTTCAAGCGGAAGGAGCAGTCAGATTTGTTCAGGTTTATTATCCGCAGACAGCAAATTATGGTATGCAGTTGACAGAAATTGCTGTTGTAGATACAGATGGAAATTTGGCAAAAGCCGAATTGGAAAAATGTGAGGATGCTGCAGGTGTTACAGTAAAATCTGAAGGACTCGGAGAAATTACAGTAAATGTTACAGCAGGTGAAAATCAGGAAGGATATACATATTTAGTATATGTAGATAATCAGACAACAGCAGCCCTTAGCGGTATTCAGGCAGGTGTGGATTATAAGATTACCGGAATTGCATCCGGTGAACATACTGTAAAGGTAGTTGCCGTGAATGGTAATGCAATGTCAGAGGGTATTGTCAGTGAACCGGTAACCGTTAAGACCATCATGGATACATTTAAAGATCCGAAGGTAAACATGGCGTTGAATAAAGAAGTAACGCTGGACAGTGGCGCTTCCACGGAAGGAACAGGTTCATTAACAGATGGAATTATTGCAAATGATAACTTCCAGACACCGACAAAAGGTCAGGCGGGCTCATGGATGACTGTCAATCTTGGAAAAGCATATGAAGCGGCAGTGATTGACCAGGTATATGTATGGTTCAGATATAACTTCGGCGGATGTTATCCTGAAAACGGCGGATTTGAAGTTCAGTACTCAGCAGACGGCGACGAGTATGTGACAGTGGCTACAGTTTCACAGGACGAATTAAACGAACAGAGAAATGCTCAGACAACACAGTATTTTGGTGTTACACCGGCAGAAATTGATGCCAGTGGTATTGAAACGGTACAGTATGTAAGAATCTACTTCCCAGAAGCAGTGGCATATGGCGCCCAGACATCAGAAATCTGTATTCTCGATACAGATGGAGACGGACTGGAACCGGAACCGATTGAGGTTGTAGGAGAGACACTTCTGTCACAGGATAACGGAAAAGTAGAGTTTTCATGGGGACAGAATGACGAACAGATTGCATTGGGACAGTTATATAACGTATATATTGATGATGTATTGTATCTGAACAATGTAGCCCCACAGACCGTTTCCTATGAATTTACAACAGAAGGAACACATACAATCAGAATTACGGCGGTGCTTGGAGAACTGGAAACAACAGGTGTAACATTAACGGTTGTTGTAGGCGATGAAACATCCAGTTCAGGAGACGAGACATCAACACCGGACGAAACAACAACAGAGAATCCGACAACGCCAAAGCCGACACCAAAGCCGACTACGGCCGCGCCAACTACAGCCAGACCGACAACAGCAAAACCGACCACGGCAGCTCCAAAGACAACTAAGAAGAAAGTTTTAAGCAGAACAACAGTTAAGAAAGCAACCAAGAAGAAAGCAGCTAAGAAAGTCAGCGTTACATTTAAGAAAGTA
>CAJFUA010000009.1 GCA_904420085.1 uncultured Eubacterium sp.
CACTGATGACCGGAAAGCGTGCACTGTATCGGCGGAAGTCATGCACTAAAACGCCGTGCAGTGTGCTCTGTCTGGTCGGTATATACAAATATTTAATAAATGCAGAAATATTAATTACATATAAACCATTTTTATTTTTCAAAAACATATTTTCTTTATTACCCTTATTGTCAATAATAATATTTGATTTTTCTAATATCTCAACTACTTTTTTTCTTTTAAATGAATATATTTCTCCTAGTTCATCGATACTTATCCACTTGTTTCGCGTTTTTCTGCAGTCATAGGAAGACAGCATAATAAACGCTACATACTTCTGATTCACCCCCATGTCAAGATTTGCCCTTTCAAAAAACTTATAAATCAATTTTTGAGTATCTAATAATAACATAGGCTCCTTTTTTATTATCAAATCGTAATCTGTTCTATTAAAAAAATGCTTAACTGAACTTCTTTTCTTTTTTACTGTCTCTTCATCTATACCAATAATATTCCCTATTGCTTCGAGTTTCTCGCCAATACGGCTTGTTTTATCACACATATATTTTTCTATAAAGTACTCTTCATTAAATATAAACTCTTTCATTTTGTATTCTCCCATATATCAGCGAAATTATTCGAAATCATTTTATCATAACTCACTTCCTAAAAAAAGGGATAACTGCAGTTACAGCTACCCCCACAATAAAGATTATAGGAATTAATTTCCATTTCTTCATTTAATCCTATTCCTTAAATCTATACTTTGATTTGTCCTTTGCTCTAACACATACATAGCATCCTGTTCCCATGAGAGTTAACAAAGCTGCTATTGCAAGCAATAAAGTGTTTGTTGTGTTACCTGTTTTTGGTGTATCTGGTACTTCTGGAATTCTTACATCAACGGCTTTAAGCTTCTGTACCTTTCCAGTATCCTTGACTTTGATTTTAACATCCTTTGCAAGTTTGTAATGCTCAGGAGCATCTACTTCCTTGAAAGTATAAGTCTCTCCAACCTTAAGAACACCTTCAATTAACTCTGCTTTCTTTCCTGTCTTGAATTCGTATACCTTCTTTCCTTTGCTATTATAGACTTCGTACTTAGCACCTTTAAGCTGCTCTTTTGTATCTGATGCAATCTTAGAAAATTCAATCTTTGTTGTATCATCCACCATACTAACTTTCTGTACTTTTCCGTCATCTAAAACTGTAAATTCTACGTCTGTTGCTGTCGCATATCCATCAACTGGCTTTGTCTCTGATAAAATATATGTCTTACCAACAACATATTTTCCTTCAACCATATGACTGAATTCAGTTGATGTCCATTCGTCCATAACTGTACCTGTTTCTTTTTCAGTAACCTTCATCTTACAACCTGGAAGTTCCTGTCCATCTGTGATGCTAAGTTTTGAAAACTCCATCTTTGTTGTATCATCATACATTACAACCTTGTTAGGATCTGCCTTAGTAAATTCTTCTCCTGATTTAATCATAACCTGTGTTGTCTGAGTTTCTTCATTTTCATCTTCTGGGACAACATCATTTTTCACAAGTTTAAAAGTTATATCACTGGCAGTAACATAACCATCAGCTGGCTTAGTTTCTGATAAAACATATTCTTTATCATGAAGTAATCCCTTGACTTTTATGCTCTTATTTTTATCAATGCAAGCATCAAAGTTAAGATATCCCATTTCAGAAAGCTTATCATTTACCTTAATTGATTCCTTGTCTCCAGTTATCCAGCTTACAATTTCATTACCATCTGTATCACAAATCTTTAAGTGACAGTTATCTACTTCTACGCTTGAAGCAATCATTAACTTATCAATCTGGACTTCTGTTTCAGTATTAGTAACTGTTGCTACAGCATTAACGACTGGAGTTTCCTGGTCGATATATTCTACATGAACATCTATAGGAGTTTCATCATCATAATAACTATCCGATACGCTTTCTTCTACAAAATAGTAATCTCCACTATTAAGTGGTGCTTCAACACTTCCATATCCTTCGCTCATTACTGGTACACTAAATGGAACTTTTGCATAACCATTTTCATCTGTTTCAACAGTTGTTATTTTTGTTCCTGCAGCCACAACTACACTTCCATCTTTGTCAAAAATATCATCTTTTGTAAAGAATCCAAACTTAGCACCTGGAACTGGTTTGTTGCTCTTATCATCAAACTTATAAATTGAAATATCTGTATCAACTAAATCATTTGTGATTTCAATTGTTCCTTCTACTGTATTTTCTGTATCAAATACATATTCATCAAGCTGTGATTTCCATTCAAACTTCAAATCCCATGAAGGATTTTCTGGAAGAATATAACCATACTTTGTTTCAACTTCCTTAAGTTCATATTCACCTAATGGAAGATTAAGAGTTACATTTCCTTCTTTGCTAACAACATATTTACAAATACCATTACAGTTATTAGTAAATTCAGCACCCTCACCAGTTGTGATAGTTGCTACAAGATCACCCTTCTTAAACCAAGTTGTTCCCTGATTATCCTGAGTTGTAATATCTTCTTTTGCATAAAGCATAAATACTACATCATTAAGAGCAATATTCTCATAAATAAAAGGACTTGTGTTTACTGGAATAATTGGTGTGATGTCTACTGGAATCTCGCTCATTAATACTGGCACTTCTTCCTTACCATCATCAAATCCATTTACACTAAGTCCTGATTTGCTTACAGTAAATTTACCGTAAGTTTCATTATTGAAATACTCATATTCTGCGTACAAGTATTCACTACCATCTTCATTTTTCATAACCTTGTATGACTTATTTGTGATTTTAACATCAATAAATTTCTTATCATTCTTATAACCTTCTGGTCCTTCAACTTCATATACACGATACGAACCTGCACTTAATTTTTCATAAGTGATAATCTCTCCAGATTCATCTGATACAAATTTATCTACTGTAACAATCTTATTACCATTGTTATATTTCTGTGTAACTAACTGCTCTGTTCCATTGTCATTTAACTTATAAATCTGATAAGTTGTGTTTGACTTAAGAACAGTTTTCTTTGTCTGTGAGTCCTTCTTTACAATCTTTAAATAAGCTGTAAACTCTGGATTATTTAAAAGATATTTATAAGTTTCTCCATCCTTCTTAACATCAACATAGAAGTCTGGTGCAAACTCTGTTTCATCTACTCCATCAATCTGATGAACTAAATAAGTTCCATATGGGAGTTCTTTAGTCTGTGCAAATCCTTCCTTATCTGTTGTAAGCAAATCTTTCTCAGTAGCTTTTGCAGCTGAATATGATCCACTTGATGCAAGATACACCTGGAACTTTGCTCCTGCCTCTGGCTTAACAATACCTGCAGTACCATTTCCCATACCTTTAAGTTATGACACTTCTCTCTAATAAAGAATGTGCCAAAAACAATCGTTTTTGACACACTCATTATTATTTTCTGGGTTACGCTGTTGTTTATTTATCTAATCCTATTTCCATCCTCGTCATGAGTATTCATATAATCTAGAAAATCATCAACTGCATCTTTTTCACCATCTGTCATACTATCAAAATCACCATTAGTGAATTTATCCCACCCCGATTTAGAATCTTTTTCATATTGAGATTCACCACCACAAGAACCAAGCAAGCCTAAAACAAGTATAATAACAACTATCGTACCGATTATTCCACCTGCTCCTCCTCCAGAACCATTATTATCATTTGCCATATAAATCGCCCTCCTAAGTATATTTGATTAAAATAAATCACTTGAATTAAAACAATGATAAAACTAATCCTGCTAACAAAATCAAAAAAACTATTGTTACAAAATCACCAAAACCTTGTGGGTCTTTCACACTCTTGTTAATTTCCATTTTTCTTCCTTTCTGGTAAGTATCCAATACAAAAAGCCACCCATCATATATGCAAAAACATCCCATATATCTGATATAGTATTTTCTCTAAATAATGGTGTTACATACTCCCAGAATAGACCTGCGAAAAACAACAACGCTTCTATCTGCCACAATTTAACCATTTTCCTGTTATAGAAACTGAATACTATATTGCAGTATGCTATAAAAGCCATTCCACCAATAGTATCATTGAAATAACAAGACATAAACCATCTTATCGGTTCTATGGGTATTTGTTTTTTTATAATCTGGTTAATTATATATAACGTAATCGTAATACCAATGATAATTAGATTATTTTTTCTCGACATTATCCAATTACAGCGAAAATAAGAAGAGCAACTAATACTGCTCCAACCATTCCCCAAAAGGATAAACCGCCACCATTGTTATTGTTATTTGCCATATGCCCATACCTCTTTTCTCTGTATTATATATGGAACACATTTTGCACTCCATGACAAATATTATACTTTATTCGACACAATAAGTCAACTATACCAATACATAATCCACCTATTCAAAACTCATTATATAGTATTATAGCAACAAAGGAGGTTTTGATATGGTTGACTTTGGAAACGTACTAAAAACATTACGTTTAAGAGAAAATATGACACAAGCACAGCTGGCTCAAAAACTAGGTCTTACAAAATCTGTCATAAGTGCTTATGAAACAGGTCTACGTCTACCTTCCTATGACATCCTTATTCATATTGCTAAAATATATAATGTAAGTACTGATTATTTGTTAGGATTAGAACATAAACAAGAAATAGACTTATCTGGTCTATCACAAGAAGAAATCGATGCTCTTCTGAATTTGATAAAAGCTATGAAACGAAATTAAACAATGTTCGGTAATGAGTTCGGTAGCGTTTTTCGATTGAGTTCGGTAAAACCCTTTATTTTCAAGCATTTCAGCCATTTTTACTATCATTTCATCAAAATACAGAATCCCCCAAAAGCCTTATTTTCTAGGCTTTTTTCAAATTCCATACTTTTTATCATGGTTCGATAATTTCTACAGAAAAGGGCGTGTGAACAATACTATAATATACTTCGATGCTCCCGCTACCCACTTAAGGCATGAATACAATAGATATGCCCTTTCCGTAAAATACTGCTGCCATCTTAAATGTAAAATACCCCGACATACAAAAAGACACCACTACCTATATCACTATAAGTAATGATGTCTTAAATTTTTACTATATCAAGGCTCACCATTTGTCGTAACTCTGTCGTAAAATACAAATATCAGCCTTCTAAAACGCTTGAAAATGCCCTATTTTCGACTTTTTATTTATCCAGGCTCTTCATTGTCGGGAACAGCAGCACATCCCTTATGGCCGCCGAATCCGTCAGCAGCATACACATTCTGTCAATACCAAATCCGATACCGCCGGTTGGTGGCATACCAATTTCTAACGCATTCATGAAGTCTTCATCCGTCGCATTGGCTTCTTCATCACCCAGTGCCAACAGTTCTTCCTGTGCCTTAAATCTTTCCCTCTGGTCGATTGGGTCGTTTAACTCGGAATAAGCATTTGCCATCTCCCAGCCGTTCATGAAGAATTCAAAACGCTCCACATATTCCGGATTGTCCGGTTTTTTCTTAGTCAACGGAGAAATCTCAATCGGATGATCCATAATAAAAGTAGGCTGAACCAAATGCTCCTCAACAAATTCCTCAAAGAACAGATTCAAAATATCACCCTTTTTGTGATGTTCTTCAAATTCCACATGCTTCTCTTTTGCAAGTTCTCTTGCCTGCTCAACTGTTTCTACCTCATTCCAATCTACTCCGGCATACTTCTTCACGGCATCTACCATGGTCAGTCTTTCGAAAGGCTTGCTCAAATCCATCTCAATACCGTTATATACAATCTTCGCACTGCCACACACAGTCTCCGCAAGATGTCTGTAAAGATTTTCCGTCAGATCCATCATTCCGTTATAATCTGTGTATGCCTGATACAGTTCCATCAAAGTAAACTCCGGATTGTGTCTTGTATCAACGCCCTCATTACGGAATACACGACCTATCTCATAAACTTTTTCCAAACCGCCTACAATCAATCTCTTCAAATATAATTCAAGTGAAATACGAAGTTTTACATCTTCATCTAACGCATTAAAATGTGTATCAAACGGACGGGCTGCCGCACCACCTGCGTTGTGTACCAGCATCGGTGTCTCCACTTCCATAAATCCCTGACCGTCCAAATATTTTCTGATTTCGCTGATTATCTTGGAACGCTTAATGAATACTTCCTTCGCATCCTGATTCATAATCAGATCCAAATATCTCTGACGGTATCTCAAATCTGTGTTTGTCAGTCCGTGATGCTTCTCCGGAAGAATCTGCAGACTCTTTGTAAGAAGGGTTACCTCCACTGCATGAATACTCATTTCTCCGGTTTTTGTCTTAAACGGATATCCCTTGATACCTACAATATCTCCAATATCCATTTTCTTAAAATCTTTATATTCTTCAAAAGGCTCCTCGCCCAATTCATTTCTTGCCACATATACCTGGATATTTCCTTCTAAATCCTGAACGTTACAGAAAGATGCCTTTCCCATGACACGCTTTAACATAATACGTCCGGCAATGGAAACCAGCTTTGCAGGATCCTTTACTAACTTACCCTCTTCATCATGACCGCACTCATACTGTTCAAAATTGTTTTTGATTTCCATACTGTGGTGTGTCACATCATACTTCGTAATCTGAAAAGGATCTTTTCCTCTTTCCTGCAGGTCAGCCAGCTTATCCCGGCGCACCTTTAACAACTGCTTTGTATCCACCTGTGGCTGATTGTTCTTATTATTCTGTTCTGCCATTTTATTTCTCCTCAATCTATTGTATTTTTAATGAATTAACACAGTTCAACCATCCACTGCTCTCTTTTTTGCCTATACCTGAACTGCTACACGAATTATTTTCTGGTCTTAATGTCAATAACTTTATATTTAGAAACAGCTTCTCCCATCTCTACTTCCACCACATCACCGATTTCATGTCCGATTAAAGCCATACCCAGTGGAGACTCATTGGAAATCTTTCCATTTAAACTGTCTGTCTGAGTAGAACCTACGATACTAAATTCCAAATCCTCATCAAATTCAAAATCATGGATTACGATATGGCATCCCACACTGATTTTTGTCTCATCTACATCATCTTCTCCTACAACTTCCACATTCTTAAGGATTTTTTCGATTTCTTCAATACGTGCTTCAATATCTCTCTGCTCATCCTTCGCTGCGTCATATTCTGCGTTTTCTGATAAGTCGCCCTGCTCTCTTGCCTCTTTTATTTTCTGAGCAACTTCCTTACGTTTATTTAACTTTAAATCCTCTAATTCAGCCTCAAGTTCCTGAAGACCTGCATAAGTAAGTATATTTTTCTTTGTGTCTGCCATTGTTACTTCCTCCAATCAATGTTCCATCAAAAGTTTTACACTTTATAATAGCAAGGCAGTTCCTTATTGTCAACCGGAACCCCTTTTCATTCTATAATCTCTGTTCCAACAAATCCTGCAGTTCTTTCCAATCCTCTATCGCATTGCACTGCCGTCTCAGTTCCGCCGAATGAGGCAGTCCTGCAGTATACCAGCCGATATGTTTCCGCATTTCACGGACAGCAGTAAACTCCCCTTTATATTCCATCAGCATCTCTGCATGTTTCAATATCATTTCTTTGATTTCCTGTGATGTGGGGCCGGCTGTCAACACTCCTGTTTTAAGATATTCATTGACCTGCTTAAATATCCATGGATTTCCTCTTGCCGCCCGGCCTATCATCAGTCCGTCGCATCCGGTATAGTCTTTCATTGACTTGGCATCCTGAGGAGTGACAATATCTCCGTTGCCGATAACAGGAATCTTTACCGCCTCTTTTACTGCTTTAATGATATCCCAGTCCGCCTTACCGCTGTAATACTGCTCTCTTGTTCTTCCATGAACAGCGATAGCCGACACGCCGCTGGCCTCGGCAATCTTTGCAATTTCTACCGCCTGGCTCTCTCCCTGCCGAAAGCCTTTTCGAATCTTAACGGTAATCGGTTTAATGCTTGCTTTAACCATTTTGGTCAGCATCTTCTCCACCAGCTTCGGCTGGGTCATCAGATAAGAGCCTTCGTGGTTATTCACTATCTTAGGCACCGGACATCCCATATTCACATCAATAAAATCGCAGGCTCCATATGCCACTCCTGCTGCAATCTCCGCCATAATGTCAGGCTCCGAGCCAAACAGCTGTACCCCGATGGGATGTTCATCCTCATCGATTGCCAGCAAATCTTTTGTTTTCTTATTTTTATACAAAATGGCTTTGGCACTGACCATCTCCGTGTACATCAGTTCACATCCCTGCTCCTTACAAAGCAGACGAAATGGCAGGTCCGTAACACCTGCCATTGGTCCTAATGCCAAACCATTTCCGATTTCAACATTACCTATCTTCATATGTCTTCTTATTCTTTTCGTAAATAATTCTCATTCCCTGAAGGGTCAGTTGGTTATCATAGACATCAATACAATCTGTATTTTCGTAGATAACTCTTCCCAGACCTCCTGTTGCAATGACCTTTATATTTTTGATGCCGCTTTCCTCTTTCATACGATTGACAATATATTCCGTCTGTCCGATATATCCGTATACAATGCCTGCCTGCATACTGGAAATGGTATCCTTTCCCAAAATGGACTCCGGTTTTCTGATTTCAATCTCCGGAAGTTTTGCCGTGCCGTCCCACAATGCCTTTGCACTGATCTGTATGCCCGGTGAAGTAACACCCGCCTCAAAAGTTCCCTGTTCTGAAATTAAATCATACGTGGTTGCCGTACCAAAGTCAATTACAATACATGGGCCGCCGTACAATTCATACGCCGCCACCGCATCCACAATACGGTCTGCTCCTACTTCCCTCGGGTCCGTCCGGTTAATCCTGATTCCGGTCTTTGTTCCCACACCGACCACAATCGGCTGTATCCCAAAATATTTGATGATTCCACTGTTTAAAGAATACATAACTTTCGGCACAACGGAAGCAATAATCACATCCTCGACCTCTTTTACTTTGATTCCTTTGCGCACTAACATCTCAGCAATCATGGAACCATATTCGTCAGATGTTCTGGCTGCCTGCGTAGTAATCCGAAAAGTAACAAATACTTCATTCCCTTGAAACAATCCTAATGTAATATTTGTATTTCCTACGTCTACTGTCAATAACATTTTATTCGTCTTCTCCCAAAACAAATACTCTATAGTACATTTCCAGGGCTTCCAACAGTTCTCTCTTTTCCATCTGAATCTGATGAATTTTTAATCCACTGCTGATTTCATCATACAAAATGTCTTCTTCATCAGCATCTGTAATTAATTGGAGAAAACCGTCTTCATCATATTCCAATACTAAAGTTCCACCTACTTCTTCCGTAAACATAACGCACATAATCTGCAATTCCTGTCTGACCTGCTCCGGCAGATTTTTAAACTTATCATTTAAATAGAACTTTTTCTCGTAGGAATTTGCCCCACATAACACTCTGTCTTCATTATACATATCTTTTATACTGCTCCACTATGCTTTAATGGTTTCAGCCAATGCTTTTACACTTCCTGCAATTCCCTGAATGTCGGACGGAATAATAATCTTGGTTGCCTGACCGTCTGCCGCCTTTGCAAATGCCTCCAGACTCTTGATTGTCAGCACAGCCTCATCTGCGCCTGCTTCTTTAATAGCTCTGATACTGTCCGCATTTGCCTGCTGTACTTTCAAAATCGCTTCTGCCTCACCTTCTGCCTCTAACACTCTCTTCTGTTTTTCAGCTTCTGCGTTCAATACTGCCGCCTCTTTATCTGCCTCTGCATTTAAAATAGCTGCTTCCTTCTTACCTTCTGCAATAAGAACTGCAGAGCGTTTCTCACCTTCCGCTCTTAAAATCTGCTCACGTTTTTCACGCTCCGCACGCATCTGCTTTTCCATTGCTTCCTGAATATCTCTCGGCGGAATGATGTTTTTCAGTTCCACTCTGTTTACCTTAATTCCCCAAGGATCGGTGGCAACATCCAGTTCCGTACGCATTTTTGCGTTAATTGTCTCTCTGGAAGTTAAGGTTTCATCCAACTCCAAATCTCCGACAATATTTCTCAGTGTGGTAGCCGTCAGGGACTTGATTGCCACAATAGGATTTTCCACACCATAGGCAAACAGCTTCGGATCTGTAATCTGATAAAAAATAATCGTATCAATCTGCATTGTTACATTATCTCTGGTAATTACCGGCTGTGGCTCAAAATCTGCCACCTGCTCTTTTAAATTCACTCTTCTTGAAACTCTGTCAAGAAACGGTACTTTAAAATGGATGCCCACCGACCATGTCTGCTTGTAAACGCCCAGTCTCTCAATAACGTAAGAATGTGCCTGAGGTACAATCTTTACACAAGTTGAAACAAGTACGATTGCCAACACTAAAACTACAATTAAAAATACCATAATTCTTTCCTCCTCAATCTTAATATATCTGCTTCACTATTTACTATTCTTTACTTCCTTTACAATAACCTTAACACCTTCCACGGATATGACTTCTACCAAAGCACCTTCCCTGATAACTTCGTTTTCCCGACTTCTTGCGGTCCAGTCCATTCCGTCTATTTGAACCATTCCTTTGGCATTGATATTATCGATTTCTGATATTACTTTTCCGATTTTTCCTTCCATGGATTCTACATTTGTCTTCTCAGCCTTGTTATTAATGTATTTCATGGCTATCGGCCTTAAGAAAATCAATACCACAACTGTAACGACAATAAAAACAATCGCCTGAATGATCCAGTTTCCGGTAAACAGAGATGTGACGCACGCCGCCAACGCCCCCACTGCAAACCATATACAGGTCAAACCTAACGATACCAGTTCCAACGCTGCAAATATAACAAATACAATCAGCCAGCCAATATAATTCATAATTCCTCCTCTTCCATTATTCTATGTCATGCTAAATTGCATTATAGCATTTGTGCACAAAAAAAGAAATCCCAATATCAGGATTTCTTGCTTTTTCTTAACATATGTATTAATTAATTTCAACAAATTCTGCTTTTACAAAACCGTTATTTCCATTGTAATCAATCTCTATCCATTGACCGCCCTGAGATATAATCTGGAATGTTTCTCCCTCATTCACAATTCCCAGTGCCTCCGACTCCTGAGAAGCCTCGCTCCTTACATTTAAAACATCTACCCGAATAGTGGCCTGTGTACCCGACTCCTGTTCTTTTTCGGTTTCTTCTGCCTCTTCCTGAGCCGCCACTTTCTGTGTATCTTTATCTTTCATGGCGATGGACTCTCTCTCTGTCACTGCTATCTGTGACTGGTCAACAAGTACCACTTTTTCCGTTCTACCGGCAACAGAAGCAATCGTAATGACAGATGCTGCTGCAAATATGCAAATATACATAATCATATTCCCATGCTTATATATATTTCTCTTAATTCTTCTTTTTATATATTTATTCATTCTATCTACCTGTCACATAAATATTTCAATTTTCGCGCAATTATTAACAATTATGTAAAAATAGTAACAGAATTTCGACACATTGTCAAATTATTCTGCTTTTCTTTTATATTATTTTTGTTGCTTTTTATCCATATTTTTTATTATGTTCTTGTTATTTTTAACAAAGAAGTTTTTCACATATAATTTTAATGCAGATATAATTATTATTTTTTTTCTTTATTTTCTTAAAAATTGTAAAACTTTCATAAACTTTTTTTAAAATATTGCATATTTTAAAATGTAGTTGTATGATACAATTTATGAAAAATATTTATTATCGGGTTGATAAATACGAACTGATTTTTTTAACTTGAATCGACCTGCTTAAATTTAAGGAGGAATAACACTATGGCAACAACAAAAAAAGAGGCTGCAAAAACTACTACTGTGAAAGCTGCTGCTAAGAAAGTTGAAACAAAACCGGTTGAGACAAAAAAAGTTGAAGCAAAACCTGTTGCTGAAACGAAAAAAGCAGAAGTAAAACCTGCTGCCGAAACTAAGAAAGTTGAGACAAAAACTACGGTAAAGAAGACTACAGCGAAAAAGACTGAGCCAAAGAAAACTGCTGCTAAGACTACTACAGCAAAAAAGACTACTGCTAAGAAGACTGCAGCGAAAAAAACTGCTGTTAAGAAAGAGAATAACTTATATGTTCAGTTTGGCGGTATGGAATTTGATGCTAAGAACATCGAAGAAGCTGTAAAAGCAGACTACAAGGCAAAGAACGGTAAAAGAACAATGACTTCCGTATCCATTTACGTAAAACCTGAAGATATGAAGGCTTACTATGTAATTGACGGAATCATTGGAGACATAGCATTATAAAAAACATATTTTAAAATCCTGCATCAGCAGCGTTTTTTTGAAATGATAAAAACGGCATACAGGATGAAAAACGGGCAGTCACGAAATTTGTGACTGCCCGTTTTTTAGATGTCCTTCTGTTTACCACCTCAAATCAATGATCAAGGCATCCGATTTATCATACTGCAATAACGTACTTTGGTCGTTTACGTCATCATAGCAGAATCCATAAGCTAATCCCAACACGGAATGTCTGTGGAAAAATCCCGCATAAAAATTATTTGGCGTATTTTTATAATATTCGCTTACTTTGTAATATTTGTCCGGCTCCGTGGCCACGCCTCTGTTAAATGCTGCACATAACTGAGCCTCAATGGCTTTTTCCACTTCATTTCCCCTGTCAAAAGCACCTTTTCCTTCCAGCACTTCCTGGGTTGTCGGCTTATCTACATAATAAATCTGTGAGTCGCCAGCTTTGGTAAACTGCATCCGGTCTCCCACCACTCTGCCTGTAAAACTTCCTGCCTCTATGCTGAATTTCAAATCTTCCTTTGTATATTTGGTCCAGAATTCATTGATATAGTCATCAAAATAATTTCCGTATGGCTGTCCGGTATTAAAAGTTGCTTTACAAGGCGCCATAATTCTGTCCTCTTTAACCAACGTTTTAAACTCTGCCGGAGCCTCATTTCTGAATGCATTAAATATTTCTTCTCTTGTTCCAATGTCGCCTACGACCTTATCATATCCTCCATACAGCGTGTTTCCTACCAGACGTGTAATCATTGGGAAACAGAAATAGTCCACACGGGTGGTATTGCCCCAATAACTTTTTCCTTCAATTGTAAACTCGGCAAATTCATATAGCGTTCCTGCATTTACATCGCTTGGATTGTTCAAATCCGGACCGGCATATCCTGTGGAACCTACAAATTTTAAGTAGACCGGTTTTCCGTAACTGATATACATCCTTCCGGAGCGGATAGTCGGTGCATAAACATAATCTGCCTCTGCCAATGTATGATAAATGTCTGCATATTTTCCACCGTTGACAGATACGGTATTCAGAGTTTCTGATGCCCGCACCATGTTTCCGTCTTTATCCAAATAGCAGAGTTCATCACTGGAATTGTTGCCTACAATACACCAATAGATTTCATTATCACTATATTCACCATTTGTCTTATTATTTAACTCTATTGTAATTCTGTCGCTCTTTAATTCTACATCCTCTTTCAACTGAGGTTTCAATTCTTCAGGACAGGTTTCCGGTTCCGTCTCTTTTTCTCCCACTCCGGTAATTGCGATGGTCATTTCCTCTTTTTCTGATTCTCTTGTTCCCACCACCGTAGTAACGGCAACCGTATGGGTTCCTTCAAAATAAACCGGAAGTGTGTACTTTGCACAGGTTACACCGGTGCGCCTTCTCTCACCGTCCACATAAATATTGTAGCAGTCAATATCACCTCTGCCCCAGACTACGGAAACATATCCTGTTCCCGCTTCTGAAAGAACCATTCCAAAAGGTTTTGTAATACTGCTGTCGGTTACAAAATCAATTGCCGGCTGTGTAACTTGTGGATTTGTAGGCTTTTGTGTTGTTTCCGACGGTTTGCTTGTCTGATCGGATGTGGACTGCGGTGGTGTTGACTGTGGTTCGGTTACAGACGGTATTGTCGTCTGTTCAATGGATTTTGTGCTGTTTTTTATTACCACTGTGTCTGTTCCTAAACCATGCGTAATCTGAATTGTATTCAGTTCCTCCGTCAGCGCTGACAGATGAACCAGAACGCCTGCTCCCTGAATATCGAATCCTGTATTTTTTCCATTTACGTCAACAGAAGAAATACCTGCAGAAACACTCATATAAATGCCGGTCTCTGCCGCAAATTCCGGTTTCTGAATAGAAACAACACTTACTGAAGTATCGTCATCATAATAATATGTATTTGCCGGATCTCCCGGTATCGCTACCCAGTACGTTCCCTGTTCCGGGTCTCTCTGCTGCAAATCAACCGTCAATTCCACACCATTACTTTCCTTGCCATTCAGATAACCTTTAATCGTGATTGTGTGTTTACCTGCCGTAGTAAATGTGTGTGTAATAACACCCGCATGTACTCCGGACTCTCCCAAAATCCCATCATAATATACATTAAAGGTCTGTCCACTGCTTTCAATTTCCGCATCGCTTCCCCATGTAAAAGAAACCTGAAGTCCTTTTTCAGACAGAATGTTTTGCCCAAACACTTCTTTTGGAGCCGGTTTTCCATCATCTGTTGTAGTCGGCTGAGGCTGTGTAACCTCCGGAGCTGTTGTCTGTGGATTGGTCGGCTGTAAAGTTGTAGATTCCGGTTTTGTCGTCTGCTGACTTGTTTCCACCGGTTTTGTCGTCTGCGGTCCTGCCGTAGTCGGCCTTACCGTCGGTTTTACGATAGTTGTTGCCGTAGTCGGTTTTACAGTCACAGGATTTTTTGCCGGTGTCTTTGTCGTTTTCTTTTTTCTTTTTACGATTACTCTGCATTTCAGTTTTTTCTTACCTACTTTTGCCGTAATAATTGCCCTGCCGGGTTTCTTTCCTTTTACCCTGCCTTTTTTAGATACTGTAGCAATTTTTTTGTTAGATGTTTTCCATTTTACTTTCTTTTTATTATTCTTTACTTTCAGTTTAAAAGTTTTTCCCACTCTTACTGTTATTTTCTTTTTGTTCAGCCTTGGTTTCCGCGCTGCCTCAGCAGAGATTCCACCCGCTAAACTTACAGTCAGAATGACTGCCAGAATAAGTGCTATCCACTTAAAATGTTTTTTCATTTGACACTACCTCGCTTTTCTCTATTTGCCAATATGGTAGCATTAAAGTAACCAATGGGAAAGTATGCTATTTTTTAACAGGTGCACTTTTTTTATAACAAGTTCTGTTTTAATATCTGGGAATTTTTAACTCTGTCCTATTCTTTATAAAAAGGCGTGTGAAATTTAAAAATCACACGCCCAAAAATTTTTATGAATTGATCTTACTCAACACTTTCTACGAAATCATTGAGTTTCTTTACAAGAATATCTGCATCTAATCCATGAACCATGCATGCCTCTTCTAATGTTTCTCCCTGAGAAGCCGGGCATCCAATACAATGCATTCCTTCATTTAATAAAATCGGTACACATCCCATATTTACCTGTATGATATCTGCAATAATCATGTCCTTTGTTATCTTTGCCATTTTTCTGACCTCCTGATTTTTCTTTCTATGTTTTATTTTTTACGGACTGTCCGTTATTTATTCTTTCACGTTTCTAACATTTCTCCGGTTCCGGATATTCTACACCAAAAGTTTCTACCGTTACCTTTTTCATCTTCTGCTCTTCCAGCGGTTTATCCATATAATCTGTTGCCACAGATGCAATTTTATCAATTACATCTTCACCCTCAATTACTTTACCAAACGCTGCATACTGACCGTCAAGATGAGGGGATGTTTCATGCATCACAAAAAACTGTGAACCTGCTGTGTCCGGCATCATTGTTCTTGCCATAGAAAGAACACCTTTCGTGTGTTTTAAATCATTCGGAAAACCGTTTTGTGTAAACTCTCCCTTTATGGAATAGCCCGGTCCGCCTACACCTGTTCCTTCCGGATCTCCACCCTGAATCATAAATCCCCGGATGACTCTATGAAAAATAATACCGTCATAATATCCTTTTTTCACAAGACTGATAAAATTGTTGACTGTATTTGGTGCAGTCTCCGGATATAACTCTGCCTTCATGATGTCTCCATTATTCATTTCAATGGTTACGATTGGATTCTGTGCCATATTTTTACTTCCTTTCTTTTTTTACATCTTGTTCATAATTCTTTTACATGGAAAACACTCTTTTTTCACGATTTCAAATTATGATATTAATATAAACAAAACGTACTATACATTTTGTTTATGTTTTTTCATAATTTTTTTGAATCGGATTTATCCGATTCCCTCCCTTTTTTATTATTAGAATATATTTGCGGGAAGGATGCAGCGATGCATCCTTTCTGCATGTCTTAATACATATTAGCACTTTTTATACATTGGTCAATAGGTCATCGCCTATATTTTATCCAATCTGTCCCTGATATGCAATAATAAATTGAATGCATATTACTTTTCCTAAAAAATTGAACGCGTATGAATCTTCCGAATCATACGCGTCTTTCTATTTGTTATAAAACTCTCTATTCTTTTAAAATCTGCTTTCCGTTGCCTAAATTTCAAACACAAGGTCGCCGTATGTAGGCATCGGCCACTCTTCTTTTGGCATAATCACTTCCAGTTCATCTGCCGGTTTTCTGAGTGCTGCCATCGCCGGCATAACCTCATCTTTATAAGCTACAGCACATGCCTGTGAATCTTCAATAGCTGCTGCCTTTTCTGTAATTTCTTCCAGTTCTCTGACAGCCTTCTTCATCTCTGTTAATTTTTCAGAAACTTCGGAAAGTATTTCTGTCTGAACTGTAGCATCAACCCCGGCTTCTTTTACGGTTAATACTGTATCAGCCAATTTCTTTGTATATTTCATGGCTGTCGGAATCAGCATTTTATTTGCCATGTCAACCATTGTCAACGCTTCAATATTTCTGACGCCGGCATACTGCTCAAATAAAATCTCTTTTCTTGCTTCCAGCTCCTCTTTGGAAAGAATACCGAATTTACCATACATCTCTATTGTAGTTTCATCCAGTAATGCCGGAATTGCATCTACGATAGATTTGCAGTTTGGCAGACCTCTCTTTTCAGCTTCTATCGGCCATTCTTCAGAATATCCGTTTCCATTAAAGACAATTCTTGCATGCTCCCTCATTAATTTTGCAATATATTCTTCTAATGCCTTATCAAAGTCCTCTGCACCTTCCAACGCTGCAACAGCTTTTTCAAACTGTTCTGCCATCATTGCATTTAATACAGTATTTACCTCGCCGATGGTGTTAGATGAAGCAACCATTCGGAACTCAAATCTGTTACCTGTAAAAGCAAATGGCGACGTTCTGTTTCTGTCTGTAGGATCTTTCTCTAATTTCGGCAGTTTCTTAATACCAAAATCAATTTCACCGGATGAAATACTGGACTCTGCCTTACCATTTTCGATAATCTGTCTTACAACATCTCCCACCTGATCGCCCAAATACATGGAAATAATTGCCGGCGGTGCCTCATTTGCACCAAGTCTGTGGTCATTTCCTGTGTTGGATGCCGCCAGTCTGAGTAATACTGCATGCGTATCAACAGCTGCCATGGTGCAGGCCAATACCAACTGGAACAATTTATTATTCTCCGGCTCTTTTCCCGGTTTAAACAGGTTAATACCGTCATCTGTAGTAAGAGACCAGTTGTTGTGTTTACCGGAACCATTCATGCCGTCAAACGGTTTCTCATGAAGCAGACAAATCATTCCATGTGCTTTTGCGGTTTTCTTTAATAAATCCATTACCAAAAGGTTGTTATCTAAAGCAACGTTTGAAATTGAGAAAATCGGAGCAATTTCAAACTGTCCCGGTGCCACCTCACAGTGCTGTGTTTTTGCTGTGATTCCTAATTTCCACAACTTGGTATTTAACTCTTCCATAAAGGCTTTTACTCTCGGTGGTATGGAGCCAAAATACTGGTCATCCATTTCCTGTCCCTTTGGAGGCTTTGCTCCAAACAATGTACGACCTGAATAGATAAGATCCGGTCTCTTTAAATATTTTTCTCTGTCCACAAGGAAATACTCCTGCTCCGGTCCCACATAGGAGTAAATTCTGTTTGTCTCTTCATTTCCAAACAGTCTCATCAGTCTTACACCCTGCTTACTTACCGCATGCATGGCTTTCAGTAACGGAGTTTTTGTATCTAAAGACTCTCCTGTATAGGAGCAGAATGCTGTCGGAATACAAAGTGTATCTTCCTTAATATAAACCGGAGATGTAATATCCCATGCCGTATATCCTCTTGCTCTGCATGTTTCCCGAAGTCCGCCGGAAGGGAATGAAGATGCATCCGGCTCTCCTCTCAATAATTCCTCTCCTGTAAATGTATTTTCAATCTTTCCATTTTCCGGCACAGAGGCAAAGGAATCATGTTTTTCAGCTCCTACTGAAATAACATATGGCTGGAATACATGTGTATAATGTGTAGCACCTTTTTCCAGCGCCCATTCTTTCATTGCCTGTGCAACCACGTCTGCCAAATCTTCCGTGATTTCTCCGCCTTCATGCATCAGTTTCTTAACTGTCTCGAAATCACTTTTTGGTAAACGGACTTTCATAACTGCATCATCAAATACATTTTCACCAAATACTTTTTCAATATTTACTCCCATAGTCTTTGTTCCTTTCCTTTACTAACATATTTTCCGCCTGGTCATTTCATTCCAAAAGAAAAAGGCACTTCTCCAAATACTCTCTTTGAAGAACGCCCTTGTTCCTAATCTCATTTAGCGGTGAGGTCTCCCTCATTCGCCCACTAATTTACATCATATCTTTATAAAAATCAATACTATCTGTGCATTTATCTAATTTTTTAAACCTTTTTCTTAATAAAATTAAGTATATTCTCGCTTTTCTTGTCTTTCTTTGTTTTAATTACCTGTCCCCAAATAATTAATCCACTACTTCTTCGCCACGATACATGCAGACGATCTGTCTGTTTCCGGAATTGTCCACACAGGTGGAACACATGATGACTTTATCATCCACACCTGGAAGCGGATTATCAAACTTATAACGGCTCTTTCCTGCAACCGTATTCAACCATTTCTGATAATCATTGTCATCTTCAAATCCGAATTTGTACACAGACTCATTGTCGTCTGTTGTGGAGAACGCTGAAAATACATAATAGATATAGTGTCTGTATCCAACATAGATGTCAAAAGTCTGATGTTTTTTTGCAAAGTCATCTTCCCTGTAATTCATCAGCTCTTTAAACATGGAACCGTCCATCATGTTATGCCCATATAAGATACACATTCTTCCGTCTAAACCGGCCGTCCTGTAATCTAAAAAAATGGCGCCTGCTCCGTTACTGACCTTATCCGAACCTCTCTTGAGATAAAACTCATTATCCTCATGTTCCACAATCGGATACTGGATTCTTGTTCCGTCCAATTTGATATACCCCTTTGCCTCATCATTGTACTGAAGCATCGCCTTGTAATCCCACACCCATGTTTTAATGGATGAAGAATAATTCAACGTTTTTTTCTTCTTTTGGGTGTCAGATGTACTGGCGGTTTCCTGCTCAAACATGTCATTTATCTCTGCATATTTTGCCTCGTCTTCTTTATAATCCAGATAGGAATTGGTAAGGCTGTAAGAGGAATAAATCAAAACAAGCGCTGCCACACCAAGAGCCACATAACGGATAACGGCATAAGCCCTGTCTGAAATATGAACATTCTTTATTCTATTGATTATACTGTTTTTCTCCTGATGATTCTCTTTTTTATTCGTGTTCACTTTCACTCTTCCCTCAAAAAAATAGTAAAAAGTAGTACAAAAAGATGTATATGTTATTCACACGTCTTTTCATGAAACATATACATCTTTTTTATATCTCTGATTGTCTTAGGGACAAATTTTAATTATTCAGCTTTTCCAACAGAACCGAAAAGTTCCATCTTTTCTTTTACTGTGGCTTTGATTGCTTCCGCACCAGGCGCAAGAAGTTTTCTAGGGTCAAACCCCTTACCTTCTAAATCTTTGCCTGCTTCAATATACTTTCTTGTAGCCTCTGCAAATGAAAGCTGACATTCTGTATTTACGTTAATCTTTGATACGCCTAAATCGATGGCTTTCTTAATCATGTCTTCAGGAATACCTGTACCACCGTGGAGTACCAATGGCATGATGCCTGTCTTCTGCTGGATTGCATCCAGTGTTTCAAAACTGAGTCCTTCCCAGTTTTCAGGATATTTACCATGGATGTTTCCAATACCTGCTGCAAGCATGTCCACTCCCAGGTCTGCTACTGCTTTACATTCATCCGGATCTGCGCACTCACCCTTGCCGATGACACCGTCTTCTTCGCCACCGATAGAGCCTACTTCTGCTTCGATAGATAAGCCTAATGCGTGTGCTACATTTACCAATTCCTGAGTTTTGGCAATGTTTTCTTCAATCGGATAATGAGAACCGTCAAACATAATTGATGTAAATCCTGCCTTAATGCACTTGTAACATCCTTCATAAGAACCGTGGTCTAAGTGAAGAGCCACAGGAACTGTAATTCCCAATTCTTCGTCCATCGCCTTTACCATGGCTGCAACTGTCTTAAATCCGGTCATATATTTTCCGGCACCTTCTGACACTCCTAAGATAACAGGACTCTTTAATTCTTCTGCCGTTAAAAGAACGGACTTTGTCCACTCAAGATTGTTGATATTGAACTGTCCTACAGCATAATGTCCTGCTTTCGCTTTTTCTAACATTTCTTTCGCTGATACTAACATAATGTACCTCCATATATTTCTTTATTGTTAAATCTTAAACAACTACGACTAGTATACCCCATTTCAAGGCAAATGCCAACATTATTTTACAGTTATTTTCCTAATCCTGCTCCATTTTCCATAGACCATTTTTCCTCTGGAATCCGTAGAATATGCTCTTACTTTTACCCGGTATGTCTTGCCTGATTTAAATTTTCCCAAAACAATCGTTCTGCTTTTCCTTACTTTCGCCTTTTTTCTTACAGTTCTTTTTCCGATTTTAATTTGGAAACCTTCATACGTTCCTTTTGTTCTTATTTTGATTCTTGCATACCGTTTCCGTTTTTGTTTCGGCACTGTTACCTGTGGTTTTTTCAAGCGGATTTTTTCCCATTTTGCCACAATATTCAAATTACTGTAAGCTCTTTTGCTTTCTTTAATTTTCGTTTTTCCATTGTACCATCCGAGGAACTTATACCCTTTTCTTTTCACTGTTGGAATCTTAAAATTTTCCCCATCCAACACCGTCTGCTTCAATACAATTTTTCCGCGGCTTTTAAAGGTAATATTTCTTTTTGGTATCTGTGCCTTTTCCTCTTCCGTCCATTTTGCAGTCATTGTTCCATTATCACCGGTTCTGCGGTAGACTCTTACATAATCTACCATCATATCTGCGGAGACAAAATCCTCGTCCGGCTCAAAAAATGCCAGATTTCCACCCACTGCACAATTTAAGACAAAGTAAAATTCTTTCTTCAGTTCTGATTTGTCAGAACCTTTCAACTTGAAAGTACCGTAAACTTTATTATCTAAGGTGAACTCAATTTTATCCTCGTCCCAATTAATTCCATAAATGTGCCACTGGGTTTTATCCACCATTTTTGTGGAGAAAACACTGTATGTATCCATTCCTTCTCTTAACAATTCATTTTCCCAATGAACGGTTCCCTGTGCAAACTGCAGCGTATTCCATGTCTCAAGAATATCTATCTCGCCACAATAAGGCCAGCCTTTCGGCTCGTTCTGTCCCAACATCCAGAATGCCGGCCACAATCCTTTCACAGACGGAATTTTAATACGGGCCTCCAGCTTTCCATATTTAAAAGAAGCTTTTCCACTGGTGTTAATTCTTCCTGAAGTATATTTTTTTGTCTTTCCTGCCTCGTTCTTTTCTGCCACTGCGGTAATAATTAACGCTCCATTTCTTACTTTGACATTTGTCTCTTCGTCCGTATAGCATTGCAGTTCGTTATTTCCCCATCCCGGGTTACTTCCACCATATCCTACGTCATAATTCCATTTGGTCGTATCTAACGAATTTCCATTAAACTCATCGCTCCAGACCAGCTTGTACATTTCTGTTTTCTCACTTTTTGCGTTCACGTTCATGCCTAACGCCAGCGTCATTGCAAACATGAACGCTATCATTCCCCCAATCTTTTTCATTCGATGAATCCCTTTCATTTTTCCTCCTGTTTCCATATAAAATATATTGTAATGCCATCATAACAAAATCAGAGGAATTTTAAAAGAGGCTGCCCAAAAAATCCAATGACTTTTGAAGGGCAGCCTCTAAATTTATTTTGCAGCATCAGGCATCAATTTTGTTTGGGAACAGATGAGATATATCCAGATAATCCGGAATACCTCTCTGATATTTTATCACCGGTTCACCTAAAATCAACGGATAAGCATAGTCGATAAATTCCTGTGTTACGTCATTGCCACGCTGATTAATCCATTCACGGGGAACGTGTTTTACCAGTCCGGCAACATTACGGACATCTGTGTCACTCATTTTCACACTGTAAGGATCATTGCTTTTACGTATTGCTGTAACCATAACTCCCGTTTTTCCTTCCACCGAAATGTCAACAGCATGCCGTCCCAATCGGAACGCCTCTCCAATATCCGTGACGGAGGACATGTGCGCAGCACTTCTTTGCAATATATTAATTTCTATCGAACGGACTTTGACCTGAATATTCTGTTTAATAATGTATTCAAGGCATTTTCCAGTGCCACTGAGCTGACTGTGTCCAAAAGTATCTTCTACCGCAGTTGTAGCACTGATATATTTTCCATCTTTATCTTTAATGCCTTCAGAAACTGCAATTACTACATTATTATATTTATCCATTGCCGCTTTTACATCTTCAATAAACTCTTCCTCAACAAAAGGAACTTCCGGTAAATAAATAAGATGTGGCGCAAAGTTATATTTGTTTCTGGCAAGAACAGA